>NZ_JBTJEQ010000004.1:0-153028 GCF_054456675.1 Jatrophihabitans sp. YIM 134969 | reverse complement strand
TGTGGCCGCGCCGGCCGGCTCGGCCCCGGCTCCCGTGCTCCGCGCGGCCTCCCGGTCGAGCGTGCGCACGGTGTCGGCGACGACCGCGGCGGCGACCGAGTCGATGGTCGGGACCAGCGCGCTCGGCGGGCCGCCCGCCGGGTCCTGCACGATGACCGCCACGCCGTACCGGCCGTCCGCGAGGTACCCGGTCGAGAGCAGGTTGGCCGTCACCTGCGCGTCGTCGTCACCGCCCCAGCCCTGCTTGAGGGCCACCGGGTCGGCAGCGTCCGTGGCGGCGAACCCGAAGGACTGGTCGGTGCCGTCCGCGGCCACGGTCGTGACCGCGCCGAGGTGCCGGAGCAGGAACGGGGCGACGACCGGATCGGCCGCGAGGGCCGCGTAGAGGGCGGTCAGCCCGGTCGCGCTGACCTGGGTGTTGCCCCACCAGCCCCACTCGGACGGCGCGCCCAGCCCGGTGAGGCCGTACCGCTGCGCCACCCACGCGACGACGTCGGCGCCGCCGACGAGCCCCCAGAGCCGGTTGGCGGCCTCGTCGTCCGACGCGCTGAGCATGGCCGCGGCCTGGTCGGCGGCCTCCCCGGTCAGCTGACGGTCGACGAGCAGTCGGGTCGCGATGAGCACCTTGACCACGCTCTCGGACGGGAACAGCGCGGCGTGCTCGCCGGCGACCCGGGTCGCGCCGGTCGTGGTGTCGGTGACCGCGACGGCCACACGCGTGCCGTCCGCCGTCGCCGCCCCGACGGCCTCGGCCGTGGCCGTGCCCACCGGTACGGCGCCGGCGGTGCGCGCCGCGCTCGGGCCGGCCGAGCCGAGCAGGGCGGCCGCGACCCCGGACAGGGCGAACCCGGCCCAGACCGTGCGCCACCCGCCCATGTCGTCGCGGTGCCCGGACCGCACCGGTCGCCGGCGAGGTACCGGCTGGGCATCTGCGAAGCGAAACGCGTGCGGGCGCCTCTCCTACGCTCCCACCGTGGCCATCTCCGATCCCGTGACCCTCGTCGGCGCTCTCGTGCGCCTGGACCCGTTGACCCCGGACGACGTCGACGACCTGTCGGCCGCGGCCGCCGACGGCGAGCTGTGGAACCTCGGCTACACCTCGGTGCCGCGTCCAGAGGAGATGGCTGCGACCGTCGCAGCGCGACTGGACCGCCAGCGTGAGGGGGCCCTGGTGCCCTGGGTCGCTCGGCGGGTCGACACGGGCGCGGTCATCGGCATGACGAACTTCTGGGCGGTCGACGAGGCCAACCGTCGGGTCGAGATCGGCGGGACGTGGAACGCGGCGAGTGCGCAGCGCAGCGGCACCAACACCGAGAGCAAGCTGCTGCTGCTCACCCACGCCTTCGACACCCTCGACTGCATCGCGGTCGAGTTCCGTACGCACGTCCTCAACCGCCGCTCGCGCGCGGCGATCGAACGGCTGGGCGCCCGGCTCGACGGCATCCTGCGGCACCACCAGGTGAGTCCCGACGGCACGCTGCGCGACACCGTCGTCTACTCGATCACCGCGCCGGACTGGCCGGCGATCCGGAACGAGCTCACCCGGCGCCTCGCGTCCGGCTGACGGCGCAGCGCGGGGACGTCAGCGCGCGGGTCGGAGCGCGCCGGTGCTGTCCGGGACCAGGGCGCGGCGGCGTTCGTCGAGGACGTTCACGACCGAACGCCCGAGGTTGCGCAGCAGGGCCCGCCGGTCGTCGTCGAGCGTCATCGGAGCTGCCGACCAGGCGCACAACGTCCCCAACGCCAGCCCGTGCTTGCCCAGCAGCGGGGTCGACGCGTAGAAGCGCACCGAGGCCAGGGTGCCGTCGACGTGGGGGTTGTCCCGGAGTTCGGGGTCGGCTGCGAGGTCGGGGATCTCGATGACGTCGCCGGTGCTGTGCCGCCTGAGCACGGTGGAGCAGATGCCCATCGGGCGGGGGACCTGCGACGGCGGGTGGCCGTCGGTGCTGGCGATCGTCACCTGGATGTCGTCGACCAGCAGGTTGACCCCGGCGCCGTCGGTGCCGAGGGCCACGCGTGTGAGGCCCGCGATCTCGTCGAGCGCCGCGTCACGCTCCGGCCACGGTTGGTCCAGGCCGTACAACCGGATGGACATCGACCGTCGTCGTTCGTCGAGCTGCGTCACCTGCCACACCGCGACCACGTCCCCTCGTCGGACACCGCGCCCGTTCAACGACGTTTCGTCCGGGTCGCTTCACGCGGTTCACACAAGAGAGGAGGAAAGATGGGAGGACGGAAGAGATCTGGTGAGCAGTGGGCCGGAGATCGGTCCGTCGGGGGTCAGTCGGTCGTGGGCGCGGGCGGGGGCCCGGCGAGCCCGGCCGACCACCGCTCCTCGATCCGCCCGTACTTCCACACCAGGACGGCGACGGCCCAGGCCACGACGAACAGCCCGACGATGAAGTAGCCGGCGTAGTCCAGGGGGATCGAGGCGATCGCGGCGAGCGGTCCGGTGGTGATGTCGAGCTGGTCGGTGAGCACCGAGATGAGCTCGACCGTGCCGATGACCAGCGCCACGATGACCGACACCGAGGTGATGGTGAGGTTGTAGAACACCTTGCGCACGGGCTTGAGGAACGCCCAGCCGTAGGCGACGTTCATGAACACACCGTCGACGGTGTCGAGCAGGCACATGCCGGCGGCGAACAGCACCGGCAGCACGAGGATCGCGTAGAACGGCAGCTCGAAGGCCGCCGCTCCGCCCGCGAGGACCAGCAGGCCGACCTCGGTCGCGGTGTCGAAGCCCAGGCCGAACAGCAGGCCGACGGGGTAGATGTGCCACGGCTTGCGCACCGACTTGGTGAGCCCGCCGAGGAAGCGGTTCATGAACCCGCGGTGGTTGAGGTGGTGCTCCAGGGTCGCTTCGTCGAAGTCGCCCTGCTTCATGCGCCGGAAGACCTTGATGATGCCGACCAGCACGATGAGGTTGAGGATGCCGAGGATCCACAGGAAGGTCCCCGACACCGAGACGCCGATGACCCCCGTGACGTCGTGCAGCGTCGAGCCTTCGTTCTCCACCTGGCTCGCCAGCGCCTTGACGCCGATCGCGAGCAGGAAGGCGAGCCCGAACACGATGCTCGAGTGGCCGAGGGAGAACCAGAAGCCGACCGAGAGCGGCTTGCGGCCGGACCCGGTGCCGGACGCGTTGTCGGCCATGAGCTTGCGGGTGGTGTTGTCGACGGCGGCGATGTGGTCGGCGTCGAACGCGTGCCGCATGCCCAGGGTGTAGGCGAGGATGCCGACCCCGAGCGTGAAGTACGGGTGGTCGCCGCCGAGTTGGTAGTGGTTCGGGAGGACGAAGCCGAACAGCACCCCGAACCCGACGACGTGCAGCAGCACGATGAAGCCGAACATCCCGTACAACGACCGCTTGTCGTGCGCGTCGAGCGCGGCCCTGAACTTCTTCCAGGCCGACTGCTCCGGCGCGCTGGTGGTCGTCACAGCTGTCACCTCAGCACGCCCGCCGATTTAACGCAAGAAGCTGGCAACAAGCCGCCGTCTTGTCCCGCGGTGTTCACCCGGGCGTCGCCCGGGGACGGCCTACAGCGGGTCGTCGAGCTCCCCGAGCGAGTCGGTGAGGCGGAGGTTGTCGCGGTAGTCGACCGGGCAGGCGATGACCGTCACGGTGTCGGCGGCGAGGGCCTCACGCAGGGTCGGCAGCAACTCGTCGGCCGCGGTGATCCGCCGGCCGACCGCGCCGAAGCTCTCGGCGTAGGCCACGAAGTCGGGGTTCGAGAAAGCGGTGTCGACCTCGTGGCCGAGTTCCAGGTCCATCTTCCAGCTGATGAGCCCGTAGGCGTCGTCGACCCAGATCAACACCACCATCGGGATGCGTTCGCGCAGGGCGGTCTCGATCTCCTGGCTGTTCATGAGGAACGCGCCGTCGCCGGTCGCCACGAGCACCTTCGCCTCGGGCTTCGCGAGCTTCGCGCCGATCGCGCCCGGCAGCGTCCAGGCCATCGTCGACAGACCGTTGGAGATCAGGCAGGTGTTGGCCTCGTAGGTCGGGTAGAGCCGGGCCATCCACATCTTCAGCGCTCCGGTGTCGACCAGCACGATGTCGTCACGGTCCAGTGCCGCGCGGGTGTCGGCCACGATGCGTGCGGGCGCGAGGAGGAAGCGGTCGTCGGCGGCGCCCGCCGCCAACTCGGCGTCGAGCAGTTCGTGGATGCGTCGCGGGGTGCCGGTGTCGAAGCTGCGGTCCACGGTCGCGCCGAGCGCGTCGAGCGTGCGGGCGATGTCGGACTGCAGGCCGACCTCGACGTCGTAGTGGGCGTCGACCTCGGCGGGGAACCGGTGGACGTGGATGATCTGCTTGTCGCCGCGCGGGTTGATCTTGACCGGGTCGAACTCCTGTAGTTCGTACCCGACGGCGACCACGACGTCCGCCCGGTCGAAGCCGAAGTTGACGTAGTCGTGCCGCATGAACCCGACGGCTCCGAGCGCGCGCGGGTGGTCGTCCGGGAACACGCCCTTGCCGTGGAAGGTCGTGGCGACCGGCAGGCCGAGGCCGTCGGCGAACCGGACCAGGGCCTCGGTGGCGCCGGCGCGGGCCGCGCCGTGACCCGCGAGCACCACCGGGTTCTCCGCGCGGCGCAGGATCTCGGCCGCCCGCTCGATCTGCCCGGGGGAGGGCTCGTCGGCGCGCGGCACGTTGACGTCGAGCGGCGCCCCCTCGGCGGCCGCCTTCTCGACGTCCTCGGGAACGGCTAGGTAGACCGCGCCCGGGCGCTCGGTCTGGGCCAGCTTGAACGCCTTGCGGACCATCTCCGGCGCCGCGCCCGGCGTGGCCAGCAGTGCCGACCACTTGGTCACCGGCGCGAACATCGGCACCAGGTCGACGCTCTGGTGCGACTCCTTGTAGGCGCGGTTCATGCCGACCTGGGCCGAGATCGCGACCAGGGGAGTGGAGTTGGTGGTGGCGTCGGCGACACCAAGCAGCAGGTTGATCGCCCCGGGCCCGAGCGTGGCCGAGCACACCCCGGCCTTGCCGGTCAGTCGGCCGTAGGTCTCGGCCATGAACGACGCCGCCTGCTCGTGCCGCACGAGCACGTACCGGATGGGCGACCGGGACAGCGCCTCGACCAGGTGGATGTTCTCCTCGCCCGGGATGCCGAAGACGTACTCGACGCCCTCGTTCTCCAGGCAGCGAACCAGCAACTCGGCGGTGGTGTCCACAATGCCGACCCTAGGTGGGGTCGGGCCGTGCGGACGGCGGATCACGTCACACCGGCCGGGTGTGCGCCTGTGAGGTGGTGAGGGATAGTTTGAGAGCCTCACTAACGATTCGGGCGGTGCCGGAGCTGTCACCCGTCCGCCACGACGCCCGCGACCAGAGGACACCCGTGACGACGACCGCTGCACCGTCCCGTCCCGCCATCGGCGGCCGGGGGATCGACTACAAGTGGATCGCGCTGTCGAACACCACGCTCGGCATCCTCATGGCGACCATCAACGGGTCGATCCTGCTCATCGCGCTGCCCGACATCTTCCGGGGCATCAAGCTCGAGCCGCTGGCCGCCGGCAACACCTCGTACTTCCTCTGGATGCTGATGGGGTTCATCCTCGTCACGAGCGTGCTGGTCGTGAGCCTCGGCCGCATCGGGGACATGTTCGGCCGGGTGCGGCTGTTCAACCTCGGCTTCGCGATCTTCACCCTGTTCTCGATCCTGCTGGCCGTCACGTGGATGTCGGGCACGTCCGGCGCGTTGTGGATCATCCTCATGCGCGTCGGTCAGGGCATCGGTGGCGCCTGCCTGTTCGCGAACTCCAGCGCGATCCTCACCGACGCCTTCCCCGAGCACGAGCGCGGCTTCGCCCTCGGCATCAACGGGGTCGCGGCCATCGGCGGGTCGTTCATCGGTCTGATCCTCGGCGGCGTGCTCGCGCCGATCGAGTGGCACCTGGTCTTCGTCGTGTCGATCCCGTTCGGCGTGTTCGGCACGGTGTGGAGCTACGTCAAGCTGCAGGACAACGGCAGGCGGAACAAGGCGAAGATCGACTGGACGGGCAACGTCCTGTTCGCCGTCGGGCTCGTCGCCGTGCTCACCGGCATCGTGTACGGCCTGCAGCCCTACGGCGGCCACACCATGGGTTGGACCTCGCCGTTCGTGCTGACCTGCCTGTTCGGCGGGCTCGCCGTGCTGATCGGGTTCGTCGTCTACGAGCTGCACGTCGACGACCCGATGTTCCGCCTCGAACTGTTCCGCAACCGCACCTTCACGATGGGCAACATCACCGCGTTGTTGGCGGCGCTCGCCCGCGGTGGTCTGCAGTTCATGCTCATCATCTGGCTGCAGGGCATCTGGCTGCCGCTGCACGGCTACAGCTTCGAGCGCACGCCGCTGTGGGCCGGCATCTACATGATCCCGTTGACCGTGGGCTTCCTCATCGCCGGTCCGCTCTCGGGCAAGCTCTCCGACCGGTTCGGGGCGCGGCCGTTCGCCACCGCCGGCGTCACGCTGTCCGGCATCGTGTTCCTGCTGTTCAACCTGTTGCCGATGAACTTCTCGTACGTCTGGTTCGCGGCGTTGCTGCTGCTCGTCGGGTTGTCGATGGGGTTGTTCTTCGCCCCGAACACCGCGAGCGTCATGAACTCGCTGCCGCCGAACCAGCGCGGTGCGGGCGCCGGCATGCTCAACACCTTCCAGAACAGCGCGCAGGTGCTGTCGATCGGCGTGTTCTTCACCGTCATCACCCTGGGCCTGGCCGCGACCTTGCCCGGGGCGCTGAGCAGTGGCCTGGCCGGTGCGGGTGTGCCTGCCGCCCAGGCCCAGGAGGTCGCCGGGCTGCCGCCGATCGGCACGCTGTTCGCGGCGTTCCTCGGGTTCAACCCGGTGCAGGAACTGTTGCCCAGTGCAGCGGCGGCCCACGTCAGCGACTCGCAGTACGCCTACCTCACCGGCCGCGGGTTCTTCCCCGACCTGATCTCCGGACCGTTCGGCCACGGCCTGCACCTCGCGTTCCTGCTCGCCGCGATCTGCTGCTTCGTCGCCGCGGTCTTCTCCTGGTTCCGCGGCCGGGTCGGTGAGCACGCCGTGCTCGGCACGACCGGCGCCGAGGAGACCGAGGCCGGTCTCGCCGCTGCGGGTGACGTCGCGATGGCCGAGGTCGGGGCCGGGCTGCCCGGCCTCGCCGACGCCGACACCGACTCGTCGCCGCGCGTCGACCGAGGCTGACCGACCGTCACCGTGAGGCAGTCCGGTGGTGTCTCGTGCACCACGTCGGACGGTGGCCGATGCCCGGTTCGTCCCGGTGTTCGTGCGCCTCTCCCGCCGGGTGACGGGGGTCCGCGCCCTCGCCTGGCCCACGCACAGCCGACTCACGTGTGAGAGCGGTTCCCTGCTGGGCATACACGGGCCAGGGACGGAGTTGAACACGATCAGTTCGACCCGGATCCACCTGAGCACCAGGACACGAACCCAGAGCACCACGACTTCCCCGACAGGACATGCCATGACTGCAACGCTCGCCCACCCCGAGACCACCCACCCCGCCGTCGCCGCGCTCGAAGCGCGCCTCGCGACGCTCAAGGCCGATCGTGACGCCGCCCTCGACGAGACGGTGTTGTCCGGCTCGGGCGACGCCGCCGACCGCGCCACCAACGTCGACGCGCACGTGCGCCTCGCCGTCCTCGAGGAGCGCATCTCCGACGTCGAGGCCGAGCTCTACCGCGTCTCGCGCGGTGACGTCGACGTCGCCGGCGACTCCTCCGAGGTGCGGCTCGGCTCGACCGTGACCGTCGACTTCGGTGACGGCCCCGAGGCCTACGTCGTCAGCTCGGTCGACCTGGCGCCGGTCGGTGCCGAGGTCGTCACCCCGGGCAGCCCGCTCGGCCGCGCGCTCGTCGGCGCCGTCGCGGGTGACACCGTGGAGTACCGCATCGCCGGTGGCCGTACCGCCAGCGTCACGGTGCTCTCCGTCGCCTGACCCGGTCACCTCTCGACGCGGTTCCTCCGCACCACCCGTGGCGATCTCCGCCGCGCGCGACGTCCTCTGACGCGTCGCGCGTGTCCGGAGGTCGCCACGTCTGCGTCCGGGGTCGATCAGGCGGAGCCCGCCGGCACCGCAGCCGAGCTGGTGGGCCGCGCGCGGTCGCGTGACCGGCTGAACAGCATCGCGTCGGTGAGGGGGCCGCGGCGCATCAACCGGAGGTCCCGCACGTAGTTCTGGTGCAGGCGCCACGGCGCCGACGGGCCCTGCTTGGGCAACACCTGCACACTGCGCAGGACGTAGCCCGACTGCAGGTCGATGATCGGTTCGAGGGCGGTGGTGTCGCCTCCGGACGCTGCGATCAGCGCCGACGCGTCGGGGACGGCGGTGTCGACGTCGTGCTCGTCCATGTAGGCCAGCAGCCGGCACACGTACCGCGCGACCAGGTCGGCCTTGAGCGTCCACGACGCGTTCGTGTAGCCGATCGTCAGCGCCATGTTCGGCACGCCGGACAGCATCATCCCCTTGTAGGCGACGGTGTCGGCCAGATCGACCGGGCGGCCGTCGACCTCGAACGTCACCCCGCCGAGCGCGAGCAGGTTGAGCCCGGTCGCCGTGACGACGACGTCGGCCTCGAGGGTCTGGCCCGACGCCAACTCGATGCCGGTCGCGGTGAAGCGGACGATCCTGTCGGTGACGATCGACGCCCGGCCCGACGAGATGGCGCGGAACAGGTCGCCGTCGGGGACGACGCAGAGGCGCTGGTCCCAGGGCTGGTAGGTCGGCGCGAGGTGGGTGTCGACGTCGAAGCCGGCCGGCAGGGCCTTGACCGCGCCGCTGCGCAGGATCTTCTTCATCAGCTCGGGCCGCCGCCGCGCCAGCTGGTAGGTCAGCGTCATGAACGCGACGTTCTTGGCCCGGATCGCCGCGTAGACCGCCTTGGGTGGCAGGACCTTCGACAGCGCCGCGTGCAACGCGTCCTTCGAGGGCAACGCGCTGATGTAGGTCGGGGTGCGTTGCAGCATCGTGACGTGCTCGGCGTCCGCCGCCATCGACGGGACGAGGGTGACGGCCGTGGCGCCGCTGCCGATCACGACGACCTTCCTGCCGCTCCAGTCGAGGTCCTCGGGCCAGTGCTGCGGGTGCACGACGGTGCCCTCGAAGTCGTCGAGCCCCTCGAAGTCGGGCGTGTACCCCTCGTCGTAGCGGTAGTAGCCGGAGCAGCCGAACAGGAACGAGCAGGTGTAGGTGCGCTCGCCGTCCGCGGTGTCGGCGACGACCGTCCACCGGGCGTCGTCGCCGGACCAGCTGGCCCGGACGACCCGGTGCCCGAAGCGGATCCGCCGGTCGACGCCGTACTCGGCCGCCGTGTCGCGGACGTACCGGCGGATCGACGGGCCGTCGGCGATGGCCTTGCCGGAGCGCCACGGCCGGAAGTCGTAGCCCAGGGTGAACATGTCGGAGTCCGACCGCACGCCGGGGTAGCGGAACAAGTCCCACGTGCCGCCGATGGCGTCGCGCGCCTCGAGCAGGAGGAAGGACTTGCCCGGTAGTTCCTCGCGCAGGTGACAGGCGGCGCCCACGCCCGAGAGGCCGGCGCCGATGACCAGGACGTCGACGTGCTCCGCGCTGCTGTGCGTCATGGCCGGGAACCTACCGGCGGGTAGCCCAGAGCGGAACAGCCTCGACCTTGAACGCGTTCAACCCGGGTGACGGACCTCGCGGCGCTCGAGCTGCCCACCCCCGCGACGACCCGCTGGGTCCCGCGACACGTCCTCGTCACCCGCTCGGCGGCCGAGCTCCCGCACACCGCGGAGGTCCTCCGCCGGTGCGAGGCGGCCGGGGTCGACGACATCCAGCTGTTGAGCGGCGACCGGCTCACCGGTCTGCGCGGCGCGACCGAGCGCGAGACGTACGCGGCGGCCAAGCGGACCCTCGCCGTCGTCGTCGCACCACCCAGCGCGCTGCGTCCGCAACCCATCCCGCCCAGCGCCGACTTCCGGATCGACCTCGCGCGCGGCTGCCCCGCCCACTGCCAGTACTGCTACCTCGCCGGGTCGCTGTCCGGCCCGCCCGTCACGCGGGTGTTCGCCAACCTCGACGACGTGCTCGCGCCCATCGCCACCCACGCGGGGCGGGGTCACGTCACCTCGGGTACGGCCGAACGCGGTCACGAGGGCACGACCTTCGAGCTGTCCTGCTACACCGACCCGCTCGGCATCGAGTCGGTCACCGGTTCGCTGGCGGCCGCGGTCCGCCGGGTCGGTGCGGGGGAGTACGGCGACGGGGTCGGTCTGCGGTTCACGACCAAGTTCGACGACGTCGAGGACCTGCTCGAGCTCGACCACGCGGGACGCACGCGCGTCCGTGTCTCGGTCAACTCGGCCTCGGTCGCGCGCCGCTTCGAGGGCGGCACCGCCCGCACCGCGGGACGACTCGCGGCGCTGCGGCGCCTCGCCACGGCGGGCTACCCGGTCGGCCTGACCATCGCCCCGGTGATGCCGCTCCCCGGTTGGGCGGAGGAGTACGGCGCCCTGCTCGACGACGTTTCCCTTGCGCTGGCAGGGGTTCCTGACGTCGACCTCACCGTCGAGGTGATCACGCACCGGTTCACCGAGGCCAGCAAGGCGGTTCTGCTCGGGTGGTACCCCGCCACCAAGCTCGACCTCGACGAGGACCACCGCCGCGCCAAGCGTTCGAAGTTCGGCGGCGTGAAGTACGTCTACCCGACGCCGGTCATGCGGGAGCTGCGGACGTGGTTCGACACCGAACTCGCGCGACGCCTGCCGCAGGCGAGCTTCCTCTACTGGACCTGAGTCGTCCGCCGCCACCACGCGCCGGACCCGGGCGTCACCCGGTCGGTGGGTCAGGGGCTGAGCACCACCTTCTCGCAGTGGTCGTCCTTGTTCTTGAAGATGTCGTAGCCGTGCGGTGCCTCCGAGAGCGGCATCCGGTGGGTGATCACCCGGGTCGGGTCGAGCTCGCCGCGTTCGATGCGTTCGAGCAGCGGCCGCATGTACCGCTGCACGTGGCACTGCCCGGTCCGCAGGGTCAGGGCCCGGTTCATCCAGGAACCGGCGGGGAACTTGTCGATGAAACCGCCGTACACCCCGATGACCGACACGATGCCGCCGCTACGGCACGACGTGATGGCCTGCCGCAGGGCGTGCGGGCGGTCGGTCTCGGACCGGACCGCCTGCTTGGCGCGGTCGTAGAGGTGGACGTGTGCGGCGCCGTGGGTGGCTTCCATGCCGACGGCGTCGATGCACTTGTCGGGGCCGCGGCCACCGGTGAGCTCCAGCAGGGCGGAACGCACGTCGGTGTTCGAGAAGTCGATCGTCTCGTAGCCCTGGGACGCGGCCATCTGCAGCCGGTACCCCACGTCGTCGATCGCGATGACCTTCGCCGCACCCAGGACCCGGGCACTGTCCATCGCGAACTGCCCGACCGGGCCGGCGCCCCAGACCGCGACGACGTCACCGTCGGTGATGTCGCACATCTCCGCGCCCATGTAGCCGGTCGGCAGGATGTCCGAGAGGAACAGCACCTGCTCGTCGGTGAGGTCGGACTCGATCTTGAGCGGGTTGACGTCCGCCAGCACCACCCGGGCGTACTCGGCCTGGCCACCGGCGAACCCGCCGGTCAGGTGCGAGTAGCCGTAGATGCCGGCCACGGGGTGCCCGAACATCTTCTCGGCGAGGCCGGCGTTCGGGTTGGTGTTCTCGCAACACGACCAGAGGTCGTTCCGGCACGCGGCGCACGCGCCACAGCCGATGGGGAAGGGGACGACCACGCGGTCGCCGACCCGCAGCTTCTCGCCGTCGACGCCGGGCCCGACCTCGACCACCTCGCCCATGAACTCGTGACCCATGATGTCGCCCTCCTGCATCGTCGGCACGTAGCCGTCGAGCAGGTGCAGGTCGGACCCACAGATCGCCGTCGAGGTGATCTTCACGATCGCGTCGCGTCGGTTGAGGATCTTCGGGTCGGGCACCTCGGTCACCTCGACCGTGTTGCGGCTCTGCCAGGTGTTCGCCTTCACGCCGTCATCTCCGCTCGTTCCGCGTCGGACAGTGGTCGCGCCGGGTGTTGCGGGAACTCCTCCCGCGCGCGCTTGCCGTGGGGTGCGCCGTCGCTGCGGATCACCTCGCCGGTCTCGAAGACCTGCTTGAAGCGCCGGAGGTCGTCGTCGAGCTGTTGGGAGGGCTCCTCGCCGAAGTACTTCGCCACCGCCTTCCCGAGCGCGCCGCCCGGCAGGTCGTACGAGAGCGCGACGTGCACCTCGGTGCCGCGGTCGCCGGGCGCCGCGACGAACGAGACCTCGCCCGCGTTCGGCACCTGGGCGCCGTCGAGGGAACGCCACGCGATCCGGCGGCCCGGCACGTCGTCGGTGGTCTCGGCGTCCCACTCGACGTCACGACCGAACGGGGCCGAGGCCCGCCAGTGGCTGCGGCCCTCGCCGGTCACGCGGACGTCCTCGAGGTGCGCCATGAACGACGGCAGACGGTCGAGCCGGCTCCAGAACCGGTAGACCTCGTCCGGCGATCCGACGACGGTGGTCGTGGAGTGCAGGTCCATCGGTGTGCTCCTCCTCGAGCGGGTGGTGGCGGCGTAGAGGTCGGTCAGCGTGATCGCGACGGTGGCGGCTGTCGCCGCCGCGGTCCGCCGCAGGCCGCGTCCGTCGTGGTGCAGCAACGCCCTCGTCAGGAGGGTGAGGTCCATCGCGTCACCGCCGACGCGGGCCCAGAGCCACAGGGGGTGCGGACGTCCGAGCAACCCGGCGGCGGCCGCTGCCTCCCGGGCGCCGACGAGCACGGCCGCGAGCTGTTGCCGGGGACCGTCACCCACGCCGAGCGCGCGGGTGAAGGCGCGCGGTCGCGCGAGCGGCGGTCCGGCGAGCGCTGCGCTCAGCCAGCCCAGGGCGCGCGTCAGCGGATCGTGCTGCAGGGACCGTCGTGCTCCACGACGTTCGGCGTCTGCGGTCATCCACTCCTCCTCGGCGGCGGCTGCTCCGGCCAGCCAACCGGTGTCCGGTTCGCCCCACCATCGGCAGAACGACCGATTCCCGTCGCGCGCCGCGACGACCAGCGTGGTCGTGGTCGTGCTGACACCCGAGGAGGAGCGATCATGAGAGCTGTCGTCTACCAGGGCCCGCGCCAGGTCAGCGTCGAGGACGTCCCCGACGCCCGGATCGAACGGCCCACGGACGTGTTGGTGCGGATCACCACGACCAACATCTGCGGTTCGGACCTGCACATGTACGAGGGCCGCACCGACTTCGAGGCCGGCCGCTGGTTCGGCCACGAGAACATGGGTGAGGTCGTCGAGGTCGGCGCAGGCGTCGACAAGGTGCGCGTCGGTGACCGGGTCGTGCTGCCGTTCAACGTCGCCTGCGGGCACTGCAAGAACTGCGAGCGGGGGCTGACGAACTACTGCCTCACCGCCCAGCCCGTACCCGAATGGGCCGGTGCCGCCTACGGATTCGCCGACATGGGTCCGTGGGCCGGCGGTCAGGCCGATCTGCTGCGGGTGCCGTGGGGCGACTTCAACTGTCTGCGGCTGGGCGAGGACGCCGACGAGAGGGCGTCGGACTACGTCATGCTCGCCGACATCTGGCCGACCGGCTACCACGCGACGGAGATGGCGGGCGTGTCCCCCGGTGACCAGACCGTCATCTACGGCGCCGGGCCGGTGGGCCTCATGGCCGCGCTCTCGGCGACCGTGCGCGGCGCGAGCAAGGTCATGGTCGTCGACCGGCACCCGGACCGGTTGCGGCTGGCCGAGTCGATCGGAGCCATCGCCATCGACGACTCCAAGGTCGATCCGGTGCAGGCCGTCCTGGACCAGACCATGGGTCTCGGTGCGGACAACGGCTGTGAGTGTGTGGGCTACCAGGCGCACGAACCGGACGGCGAGGAGCGCCCGAACGACACGTTGAACAAGCTGGTCAAGTCGGTGCGGTTCACCGGCCGGATCGGCGCGGTCGGGGTGTTCGTGCCGCAGGACCCGGGTGGCGTGGACGAGCTCGCGAAGCACGGACAGGTCGCGTTCGACTACGGCCTGTTCTGGTTCAAGGGCCAGCACATCGGCAGCGGTCAGGCGCCGATCAAGAAGTACAACCGCCAGCTCCGCGATCTGATCGCCGCCGGCAAGGCCGAGCCGTCGTTCATCGTCAGCCACGAGCTGCCCCTGGAGGAGGCACCCAACGCCTACGAACACTTCGACGCTCGCGACGGCGGCTGGACCAAGGTCGTCCTCAAGCCCGCGATGACAGGAGCCTGACATGGCCGGAGATCTCTCGGGACGCCGCGTGGCGGTCCTCGCCGCGGACGGCGTCGAACGGGTGGAACTGGAGAAGCCCCGCCAGGCGCTGGACAGCGCCGGTGCGCAGACCACGCTGGTGTCGATCCACGACGGTGAGATCGCTGCACGCAACAACGATCTCGAGGACGCCGGCACGTTCAGCGTCGACCGCCTCGTCGAGGACGTCTCACCGGACGATTTCGACGCCCTGCTGCTGCCGGGTGGGACGGTGAACCCCGACCAACTGCGGATGAACCCGACCGCGGTGCAGTTCGTGCGTGACTTCGTCGAGTCGGGCAAACCGGTGGCCTCGATCTGCCACGGCCCGTGGAACTTCGTCGAGGCCGACGTCGCGCGCGGTCGTCGGCTGACCTCGTTCCCGAGCATCCGGACCGACCTGCGCAACGCCGGTGCCGACGTGGTCGACGAGGAGGTCGTGACGGACGGCAACATCACCACGAGCCGCTCACCCGACGACATCCCCGCCTTCTGCGATCGGATCGTGCAGGAGTTCGCGGGCGCGCCGGTCGCCGGAGCGGCCGGAGGTGGCTCGTGAGCACCGCGCTGGGCAGTGTCGTGTCGTTCGCCGAACGCGCGGGCGACGCGGTGGTCCGAGGCGTCCGTGCGGCCGTCGCCGGGACGAGCGGTGGCCCCGGCGAGAGCAACGCGCCGGCGTCCGGCTGGCTGGTGGTGACCATCCGACGTGAGCCGCAGGAGATCGACCTGGACGCCCTGCCCGGCCCGCTGGCGGCGCTGGGCGACCGCATCGAGACGCGCGTCCGTCCGGCGGCCGGTGGCAAGGGGGCCGAACTGGCGGTCCGGTGGGCCCGACAGTCGGCTGGTCACTCCTCGACCCCGGCCCGACTCGCCGGCTCCGACCCGCAGGCGAAGCTGCGGTCCGCGCTGCGCGAGGCCAAGCAGTTGATCGAGGTCGGCGAGGTGCTGCGGGTCGACCCGACACCTCACGGCGAACGGAAGGCGACGCCCACGGGGGCGGCCGTCGAGGCGGCGACGAAGCATGCACCAGGAGGGGGAGTGCTGTGAAGGCGGTGACCTGGCGAGGCGTCAACGAGGTGGGCGTGGAGGACGTGCCGGAGCCCGAGATCCTCAACGACGGCGACATCATCCTGGAGGTCGGGCTGTCGGTGACCTGCGGGTCCGACCTGCACCTGCTGGGTGGCTACATCCCCACGATGCGCGCGGGCGACGTCCTCGGTCACGAGTTCATGGGGACGGTCGCCGAGGTCGGGCGCGGTGTCACGAAGCACCGGGTCGGCGACCGGGTGGTGGTGGTGTCGTTCATCGGGTGCGGGAAGTGCTGGTACTGCGAGCAGGGCCTCTGGTCGTTGTGCGACAACGGCAACCCCAACCCCGGGATCACCGAGGCGTTGTGGGGGCAGTCGATCGGCGGCTGCTTCGGGTACTCGCACGCGCTCGGCGGTTTCGCCGGCAGTCACGCGCGGTACATCCGGGTGCCCCACGCCGACCGGGGGGCGTTCACGATCCCCGACGGCGTCTCCGACGAGCGGGCCCTGTTCGCCTCGGACGCCGCTCCCACCGGGTGGACCGGGGCCGACCAGGCCGGGGTGCAGCCCGGTGACATCGTCGCGGTCTGGGGCGCCGGCGGGGTCGGCCAGATGGCGGCGCGCAAGGCGATGCTCATGGGCGCCGAGCAGGTGGTGGTGATCGACCGGTTCGACAACCGGCTGCAGCAGGTGCGCCAGCACGTCGGTGCGGAGACCCTCGACTACGAGCAGACCGACGTGGCCGCGGAGCTGCGCGAGCTGTCCGGCGGCCGCGGACCCGACGTCTGCATCGAGGCGGTCGGGATGGAGGCGCACGGCACCGGCCCGGGTTACCTCTACGACCAGGTGAAGCAGCAGTTGCGCCTGCAGTCCGACCGGCCCACCGCACTGCGGGAGGCGATCTTCGCGTGCCGCAAGGGCGGAACGGTGTTCGCGTTGGGCGTGTTCGGCGGCCTGGTCGACAAGTTCCCGATGGGCGCGGTCATGAACAAGGCGCTCACGCTGCGCGGCGCTCAACAGCACGGCCACCGCTACGTCCCCGAGATCCTCGACCTGATGAGCCGTGACGTGGTGCGCACCGAGCACCTCGCGACCCACGTGATGTCGCTCGACGACGGGCCGCGCGGCTACAAGATGTTCAAGGAGAAGGAGGACGGGTGCGTACGCGCGGTGTTCCGTTCGAACGGGTGACCCGTCGCCCGATCCGTCGCTCACGTCCGCACCGGCTCGGGCAGGTGCGGACGTGAGCGTGCGCGGGCCGGCACGGCAACACCAGTGGCGCGCGAACAGTCTGTGGCTGGTCCCGCTGACCTGCCTCGCCGCCGCTGCGGTCCTGGCCGCGGTGCTGCTCACGCTCGACAGCCTGGTGGGCTACGACCTGCTGCCCGCGTCCGTGGTGGGGACGCCGACGGCCGTCCAGACCGTGTTGAGCACGGCCGCCTCGGCCATGCTCACGCTCACCACCATCGTGTTGACGGTCATGACGCTCGGTGTGCAACTCGCGATGCAACAGTTCTCGCCGCGCATCGTGCGGGCGATGCTGGCCGACCCGCGCAGCCAGCTCGCCCACGGTCTGTTCGCGGCGACCTTCCTGTTCTGCATGGTCGCGGTCGCGAAGGTGGACGACCAGGGCGACCCGGGGAGCCAGGTCCCGAGCATCACCGTGGTCGCGGCGTACGCGCTGCTGGCCACGAGCCTGGTGGTGCTGGTCCTGTACGTGCACACCGCGGGCCAGTCGCTGCGGGTGGCCGGGTTGATCGACCTGGTCGGTGACAACCTGCACGCCGAGATCGAACGGTCGTATCCCGTCGAGCACGTCGTCACCGCCGACGCCGCCACGGCGTCCGCGCCGGACGCCGGCGTGGTGGTGGTGGTCGACATCGACCGGCTGGTCGCCCTGGCCCACGACGCGGACGACTGCATCGAGATGTGCGTGGCGATCGGGGACTTCGTGCCCCGGGACGCGCCACTCGCGCGCAGTCGGGCCGGCTCCGCGCTCGACCCGCGGGTGCTCCGGAAGGCGGTGCTGTTGGACAACGAGCGCAGTCACGTCGGTGATGCGCCCTACGGTCTGCGCAAACTCGTCGACATCGCCGAACGGTCGATCGCGTCGAGTGGGTACAGCGATCCGGTCACTGCCGTCCAGGCCGTCGACCGGCTGCACGACGCCGTGCGGCAACTGCTGTTCCGGCGTCTGCCCGACACCTTGCACCACGACGCGCAGGGTCGGTTGCGGCTGGTCACCCGCGAACTGACGTGGAACGGTCACGTCGCGGTGGCGTTCGACGAGCTGGTCGAGCTCGCCGGCAGGTCGCCCCTCGTCGCGCGCCGCCTGCTCGCCGCGTTCGACGACCTGCTCGAGGTCGCACCGGACGACCGG
Source organism: Jatrophihabitans sp. YIM 134969 (assembly GCF_054456675.1). NCBI lineage: Bacteria > Bacillati > Actinomycetota > Actinomycetes > Jatrophihabitantales > Jatrophihabitantaceae > Jatrophihabitans > Jatrophihabitans sp. YIM 134969. The sequence continues at coordinate 135,388 of NZ_JBTJEQ010000004.1, read as the reverse complement.
CGCCAGCCGCTCGAGTCGAGACGGTTCCGCTTGCTGCGGGGGGCGATGGACACCGACATCGCGCTCCTGCCCGACGTCCAGGGCCTCGGGGGCGGTGAGGACCTCGTGGTCTCCGGGCGTTGACGGCGCGGGCCGCGGGAACCGACCGTCCGTGTCGACTACGCGGTCTCGGTCGACATCCGTCGCGCCAGCGCCGCGACGAACGCCGGGTGTTCGTCGGCGTCGCCCACGAGCGGGCTCAGGGCCAGGGTCAGGGCGATGTCGACGTCGTAGACCCGCACGGCAAACGACCAGCTCGCGCCGAGGCCACGCGGTGAGCCGTCGGGCGGGCGGACCGCGCCGGGGGCGCTGCCGGGCGGCAGCGGCCACCGTCCGGTGCTCTCGGTGTGGGTGAGCAACGACGCCGCCGTGGGTGTCGTGAGCTCGCGACCGGCCTGCGCGGCGCGGGTCCACGACCCGTCGGGTGCGAGCCGGTGGCACACGGCGAAGCGGGCGTCCGGCATCGTGCCGAGCACCCTGACCAGCTCGCGGATGGCGGTGTCGAGATCGTCCGCGTCCGCGAGCTGTCCAGCCGACGCCAGGGCCTCGTCGTGCCGAGCGGCCAGTTCGGCGTTCGTCTCGTCCAGCACGAGGGCGAACACCCCGTCGACCCGGCCGTCGGACCAGATCGGGGCGTACGTCCACGAGTACCAGTGCGTGCGCACGCCCGAGGGGCTGTCGCGGGGCAGCGGCACCCGCTCACCGGCGACGGACTCGCCCGCCGCGACCACGCGGTGCAGCAACGGGCCGACCACCGGCCACATGGCGGGAACCGCTTCCCAGGCCGGACGGCCGCGCACGCCCGGGTGCTGGTCGCCGAGCAGCGCGGCGTACTCCGCGTTGTACAGCAGCCGGAAGTCGGGTCCCCACGTCACGGCGACCGGCCGTTCCTCGGCGAGGCACCGCACGGCAGCCGCGGTCAACGCCGGGGGCCAGGTGCCAGGGTCACCGAACCAGGTGTCGGCCCAGGCGTCGAGGCCGTCGTCCTGCCGGACCTTGGTCACCGTTCCTCCTGCTGCCGACGCCTCGTTCCGACGGAAGTTACCAGCGACCAGCGGGTCCGGCAGGTCCCCAGATCCGGTCGACGACCAGTTCGGGGACGAGGTGGTCGTCGACACCGCTGCTGCGCGCAGGGAAGTCGAACACGGCGACCATCATCTGCATCGGGTACGTCGGAGGTCCGCTGCAGGTGCGGATGACCACGCCGTCGACGGAGAAGGTCACGGAGCGGGGGTCCCAGTCGACCTCGTAGGTGTGGAAGGCCTCGACGTCGATGTCGACGCGTGGCGCGGCGAAGTCCTGGACCAGGTCCGGGTCGCGGATCTGCTTCAACCCGCACCCCACCTCGGCGGACACGCCCGGTTCGACAGCGTCGCCGAAGATCTCCCAGACGCAGATCTCCCCGCTGTCGTCGGGGTCCTCCTCGAAGCCGACCAGCCACCAGGCGGCCATCGACCGCGGGCTGAGGCTCATGCGCGCGCGCATGCCGAGGACACCGTGGTCGGGAAGCCAGCCACGGAAGGGCTCCTGCTCCTCACGGACCAGCGCGCCCTCCCGCCACCGCTGCTGGCCGGTCGTGCTGCCCACCGGGCCGGACTGGGAGCCGCTCATCACACCGGAGACCCGCAGCGGCGGGTCCTCCTCGCCCGGCAACCAGAGCCCCTGGTCCGGCGGGACGGACAGGTGCAGGGCGCTGTCACGGACCGCGTAGGTGGCGGCGGTCGCGGCGCGTGAGCTCCACTCCGGCAGGTAGTGCGGGACCCACACCGAGGGGTCGAGATCGTCACCGTCGAAGTCGTCCACGAACGAGGTGGTCGTCACCCGCGGGAGCATCGCACCGCGGTGTGACATCGACGGTGCCGAGGGAAGCGGGTGGCGTCTGCAGGAACGGTGCGTACCGTCGGGCCTCGTGCGCCGATCGGCGCACCGGACGCCGCGGTCCGTCGAGCCCCGCCTGCCGCGCGTCCAGCCGAGTACAGCTCGAAGGCGGGGACGGGGGACCCAACCGGGTGTGGCCTGCTCGCCGCGCCCACGGGGTGGAGCCGGTGCCGTCGTGGAGACGGTCCCGACCGGGCATCTGATCGCCCGAACCCGTCAGCTGACCTCGCAGACGGTGGATCAGGAGGATCCATGTCCACGCGTTACACCGGTGCCCACCGCGCCCTCGTCACCACCCACCGCACCCGCGCACTGCGCGGCGGAGCGGTCCTCGCCGGCACGGCCGCGGCCACGCTCGGCGTCCTCGCCGGCCCGGCCGTCGGCACGTCCTCGGCGGCCGAGTCCCACAACTGGGACGGCGTCGCGAACTGCGAGAGCAGCGGCAACTGGAGCATCAACACCGGCAACGGTTACTACGGCGGCCTGCAGTTCAGCCAGAGCACCTGGAACGCGTACGGCGGCGGTCAGTACGCCTCGCGCGCGGACCTCGCGAGCAAGAGCCAGCAGATCGCGATCGCCGAGAACGTCCTCGCCGGTCAGGGTGTCGGGGCCTGGCCGGTGTGCGGTAGGTACCTCAGCGGCGGCACGAGCTCGGGCGCTTCCGACACCGGTGCATCAAGCAACGGTTCGGACAGCGGTGCATCGAGCAACGGTTCGGGCAGCGGTTCGTCCGACACCAGCGCTTCCGACAGCGGCTCCTCGGACAGCGGCGCGTCGTCGAGCGCGCCCGCAGCCCCCGCGACCCCGTCGGTTCCGGCGCCGAAGGCGACCGGCACCTACGTCGTCAAGGCGGGCGACACGCTCTCGGCGATCGCCACGGCCGCGCACACGCAGGGTGGCTGGCAGGGTCTCTGGGCGCTCAACACCCGCACGGTCGAGAACCCGAACCTGATCTACACGGGCCAGACCATCACGATCTGATCCGGTTCTTCCCGGATCGGCCCGGTCTGGTTGGCCGGTATCTTCCCCGGACCGCTCAGAGGTTGCACCGTTGCGTCGGTGCAACCTCTGAGTGCGTCAGGGGCGGATCCGATTTCCTCCGGATCCAGCTCGCGCAGCTCAGCCGCGCGAGGTCAGGCCCGGACGGCGTCCGCCGGTGACGTCGCCGAGGTCCCCGCGCTCGAGCGCACCGCCGGGGCCGAGGCGCCGAGGTGACGCTCGAACCCCTCGGGGACGAGGACGTCCTCGGGCGACAGCTCCTGCACCGACGACCGCCCCAGGCCGAGGACGGCCGAGTCGATGCCCGATCGCAGCACGTCGAGGACGTTCTCCACCCCGGCCTGACCGTTGGCGGCGAGCCCCCACAGGTAGGCACGGCCGATCATCACGGCGCGGGCGCCCAGTGCGACGGCCTTGACCACGTCGGACCCGCGGCGGATGCCGCCGTCGAGCAGCACCTCGACCTGGTCACCGACCGCCTCGACCACCGGGCGCAGGCACCGGATGGTCGCGGGCGTGCCGTCGAGGTTGTTGCCACCGTGGTTGCTCACCGAGATGGCGGTGGCGCCGGCGTCGACCGCGCGCCGGGCGTCGTCGATGCGGGTGACGCCCTTGACCATGAACGGCCCACCCCACGCCTCGCGCAGCCACGCGACGTCCTCCCACGACGGCGGCGGGGTGCCCATCCACTCCCCGTACACGCCGAAGAACGTGGGCGCGTCCTTGCCGGGGTCCTGCATGTTCGGCACGGTGAGGTCGGGGATCTTGCCCGTCTTCGCGAAGTCGTAGAGCCACGACGGCCGCCGCAGCGCCTCGGGCGCGAACCGCAGGGCCTCCCGCGGCGTGATCCGCTCAGGGATGTGCGGGCTGCCCCAGTCGCGGCCCATGGAGAACGACCAGTCGAGCGTGGCGATGATGCCGACCGCACCGGCGGCGCGGGCCCGTTCGACCCGCTGCAGGATCTGGTCCTTCGTGCCCGCCCAGTAGATCTGGAAGAAGGTCTGCGAGTTGGCGGCCGTGACCTCCTCGACCGGCTTGCTCGCGAACGACGACAGGCCCATCGCGGTCCCGCGGGCGGCCGCCGCACGGGCCACGGCGACCTCACCGTCGGGGTGGACGGCCTGCACACCGGTGGGGGAGATGATCACCGGCAGCGAGATCGACTGCCCCATCACCGAGGTCGACAGGTCACGTTCGGGGCTGTTGCCCGCGGTGTGCGGGGCGAAGCCCAGTTCGGCGAACGCGCCGATGTTGTCCTCGATGGTCGTGCCGCGTTCGGACCCGGCCAGCAGCGCGCTGTACACCGACGGCGGCAGGCGCTTCTTCGCACGACGCTGCGCCTCGGCGACGGACTCGAACCAACTGTTGGCCACTGCAACACTCCTTCGGCGTGGTCCCGGCGGACCGGGTCAGACGGTGAGACCCGCGAGCGGGTTCTCGTTGCACGCGCTGACCGGAGCCTGCCGCGAGATGAGCGGCAGCTGCTTGCGGGTCGTGCGGTGCGAGTGGTCGAGCGACGGCTTCGGGGCGGCGGTGCCGCTCGCGGCGATCTGCAGCAACGCCTGCTCCCCGTGGCCTTTCACGCACTCGGGATCCGGGCCGTCGAGCGGCAGGCCGGTGAAGAACTTCGCCGCCATGCACCCGCCGCGGCAGGCGTCGAAGGCCGAGCACTGGGTGCACGCCCCACCGGTCTGGGGCCGGCGCAGGTCGAGGAACAGCTCGGACGTCTGCCAGACACCCTGGAAGCCACCGGCGTCGCGGACCGAACCCGCGAGGAAGTTCTCGTGGATCGCGAACGGGCACGCGTAGACGTCGCCCACCGGGTCGATGAGACACACCACCCGGCCGGCGCCGCACAGGTTCAGGCCGGGCAGGGCGTCGCCGAACGCGGCCAGGTGGAAGAACGAGTCACCGGTGAGGACGCCCTCGCCGTGCGCGACCAGCCAGTCGTAGAGCTCGCGCTGCTGCTCGGCCGTCACGTGCAGCTCGTTCCACACGTCGGCGCCGCGACCCGCCGGGCGCAGGCGGGTGATGCGCAGCTGGGCCCGGTACCGGTCGGCGATGGCCTTGAACGCGTCGAGCTGCGACACGTTCTCGCGGGTCATGACGACCGAGATCTTGAAGTTCTCCATCCCCGCCGCGTGCAGCTGCTCCATCGCGCGGATGGCCGTCGCGTACGAGCCCGGCCCGCGCACGACGTCGTTCACCTCGGCGGTCGCGCCGTCCAGCGAGATCTGCACGTCGACGTAGTCGCTCGCGGCGAGCCGTCGGGCGACGTCGGCATCGATCTTGACGCCGTTCGTGGAGAACTTGACGCCGACGTGGTGCGCGGTGGCGTAGTCGACCAGCTCCCAGAAGTCCGGGCGCACGGTCGGCTCGCCGCCGCCGATGTTCACGTAGAACACCTGCATCCGCTCGAGTTCGTCGATGACGGCCTTGGCCTCGGCCGTCGTGAGCTCCCGCGGGTCACGGCGTCCGGACGAGGACAGGCAGTGCACACACGAGAGGTTGCACGCGTACGTGAGTTCCCAGGTGAGGCAGATCGGGGCGTCGAGGCCGAACTGGAACTGCTCGACGAGCGGCAGGGTCGTGGCGGTCACGCGGAGGTCTCCTCGCGTCGAAGGACGGGGAACGGCAGTGCGGGGGAGGAGTCAGCGACGGACGATCATGTCGCCGTCGACGAGCGAGGCCAGCGCGGCGGTGTACCGCGCGACCTGGTCGTCAGCGACCCCGGCCGCGAGGCACGCGGCCCGGGCGGTCGGGTGGTCGGCGAGACCGCGGACGACGTCGAGCAGCAACGGGCTCTTGAGGAACGTCAACCGGCGGGTGCCGAAGTGGTAGAGCAGGGCACCGAACGGCTCGGGCCGGACGGAGACCCGGTCGTCGAGCCGCCAGGGGGCGTCGAGGTCGAAACCCGCCGCCGCCGGAGCCGCGGCGGGTTCGACCGTGCTGCCCGGAGCGGGCGTGGTCATCGGGCCGGTCGGCCTAGTAGACGCCGCACATGCCGTCGATGGAGACGTCCTCCACCAGCAGGTCCTCGGTGACGTGCTCGAGGTCGGCGCTCGCGGTGGTGGCAGCCTCGGGGGCCTCGGTCTCGGTCGGGTTCGGGTCGACGCTCATTGCGGGTTCTCCTGTTCGACGAGTTGTGTCACCGGGTGACGAATAGGGGAGACCGTAGCCCCGGTCACACCCCCGGGCAAGGGCTCCCGATGTGCAGTTCCTGGGCACTGGTGCCCGGCGGCAGCTCGGTGGGAGGCTCCCGGCATGAGCCGCGTGCCCCGCGACCACTGGCGCCAGGAGATCGCGCGCCTCGACCCGGCGGTCGACTGGCACCGGATCTACACCATCGTCTTCCACCACGAGTTCCCGTGGGACCTCGAGCAGTCACTCGGCCTGGCGCTGTTCCGGACCTACGCCGTGCCCTCGATCGGGTCCCTGCTCGACCGGACGGGCGAGTTCGAGCGGGCGGTGCAGAAGCGGTACGACGACACCGGGCTCATCCTCGACACCGTCCTCGCGCACGGTGTGGACGCGCCGGAGGGCCGGGCGGCGATCCGGCGGATGAACCAGATGCACCGCAGCTACGACATCAGCCCCGACGACATGCGCTACGTGCTGTCGACGTTCGTGACCGTCCCGATCCGCTGGCTGGACGCCGTCGGGTGGCGCCCGTTCGACGAGGCCGAGAAGGTGGCGACCGCGAACTACTACCGTGCGCTCGGCCGTCGCATGGGCATCCCCGGGATCCCTGTGACCTGGCAGGAGTTCGGCGACCTGCTCGACAGCTACGAGGCGGAGCACTTCGGCTTCGACCCCGGCGGCCGGCGGGTGGCCGACGCCACGCTCGACCTGATGGCGACGTTCGCGCCGTTCCACCGGGTGCCCGCGCGCGTCAACAAGGCCTTCGCCCGCGCCCTGCTCGACGATCCGCTGCTCGACGCCTTCGACTACGCGCACCCGCCGACCTGGCAGCGGCGTGCGGCGACGGCTGGACTCCGAGCGCGCGGCGCGTTCCTGCGGCGGCGCCCGCCCCGGATGCAGCCCCGGCGGTTCGTGCACAGTCCCAACTTCCGCAGCTACCCCGGGGGCTGGGACATCGAGACGGTGGGCACGTTCCCGCCTTCCTGCCCGATCGTGATGTGACAACGCGCGGCTCGCGTGGAACACCGACTACGTGACATCGGACGACGGCGCCCGGGACGTCGTCCTCCGTCTCCCCCGGGACGTGGACGCTCCGGCGATGGCGCGGGCGTACCTCTCGGAGTACGCGACCTGGCTGCCCGCGCCCCTGCTCGACGACGCCCGCCTGCTCGTGAGCGAACTGGTCGGCAACGCGGTGCGCCACGGCCGTGACGAGATCATCCTGCGGCTGCGGCCGGACCCGCCGGGCATCGGCGTCGCCGTCACCGATCACGGCGACGACATGCCGACCCTGCCCGACGGTCGCCCCGACCCCACCGTCCCGAGCGGTCGCGGCCTGCTGATCGTCGCGGCGCTCGCGAGCCGCTGGGGCGTGGAGAAGGTCGAGGCCGGCACCGGCAAGACGGTCTGGTTCGACCTCGAGGTCTAGCCGGCCACCAGGCGACGCGCAGCCGCCTCGATCTCGTCCTCCTGGAGCAGCACCAGGTTCGCCGCGTCCGCCAGCGGGACGAAGCTGTCGGCGCTCGCCACCCGGGCGATCGCACCGCGGTAGCCCGCCTCGACCAGCGCCGTGACCACGCCCTCGCCGACGCCGCCCGCGTGGCGGGTCTCGTCGGCGACGAGCACCCGGCCGGTCGCGTTCGCGGCCGCGAGGACGTCCTCGACCGGCAGCGGGTTGATCCACCGCAGGTCGAGCACCCGCACACCGGTCCCCTCGGCCGCGAGGCGACGGGCGACCCGCAGCGACATCCGCAGCCCGTTGCCGAACGACACGATCGTGAGGTCGGTGCCGTCGCCGTGCAGGCGGCCCCGCCCGATCGGCGCGGTGTCGCCCGTCCAGGGGGGTGCGGCGTAGGGCGCGAGCCAGCCGCCGTCGCCCGGCTCGTGCAGGTCGCGTTCGTGGTAGAGCGCGATGGGTTCCAGCAGCACGGAGACCGTGCCGTCGACGCTTGCGGCTGCCAGGCACGTGCGCAGCAGGGGCGCGGCGTCGGCCGGGTGCGCGGGGACGCCGACGACCAGGCCGGGGACGTCGCGGAGGACCGCCACCGCGTTGTCGTTGTGGAAGTGCCCGCCGAACCCCTTCTGGTAGGCGAGCCCGGCCACCCGCACGACCATCGGGTTGGTGAACGCCCCGCCGGAGAAGAAGGCCTGGCTCGCGGCCTCGCCGCGCAGTTGGTCCTCGGCGTTGTGCAGGTAGGCGAGGTACTGGATCTCCGGGACGGGCAGCAGGCCGGTGAGCCCGGCGCCCAGTCCGAGCCCGAGGATCGCCTGCTCGTCGAGCACGCTGTCGAACACCCGGCCCGCGCCGAACCGGGACTGCAGGCCGCGGGTCACGCCGTAGACGCCACCCTTGCGGCCGACGTCCTCGCCGAACACGACCATCTCCGGCCGCGCGGCCAGGGAGTCCGCGAGCGTGGCGGTGATCGTCTGGGCGAGCGTGAGACCGCCCGCGACGTCCTCCGGTGCCCGCGCGGGGCGCTCGTGTGGTGCCCGCCCGGCCTCGGCGGCGACCGCGTCCGGACGACGACGGCTGAGGGTGGCCACGACGTCCGCACGCGTCCGCAGCTTCGGGCGGTCCGCGGCGTCGCGCGCCAACCGGACGACGGTCGCGCCGATCTGGTCGTACCGGTCCAGCAGATCGTTCGCGTCGGCACCCGCGCCGACCAGCAGGCGGGCGACGCCGAGCAGCGGGTCGTGCTCGCGGTCGGCGGCGATGTCCGTCCGCCGCCGGTAGGCCGTCTCGAGGTCGGTGCCGGCGTGGCCGAGGAAGCGGACCGTACGCAGGTGCAGCAGGGCCGGCCGGCGCTTGGACCGGGCGTGCTCGACCGCGGCCTGCGCGGCGGCGCTCACGCCGACCGGGTCGTCGCCGGACGCGGCGTGGTACGCCAGGCCCGGCCGCGCGGCGGCCTGTGCGACCCAGCCCTCCGGGGTCGGCACCGAGATGCCGAGGCCGTTGTCCTCGCACACGAACACGAGGGGCAGCGGCAACCCGGCGTGGGAGAGCCAGGCGGCGGTGTTGAGGGCACCGGCGGCGGTCGAGTGGTTGAGGCTGGCGTCGCCGAAGCTCGCGACGACGACCGACCCCGCGGGCCAGCGCGAGGGCACCTTCAGCCGGGCGGTGCGGCCGATGGCGAAGGCGACCCCGACGGCCCGGGGCAGGTGCGAGGCGATGGTCGAGGTCTGCGGGACCACCGCGAGGTCGGGGTGGCCGAACACCTTGTGCCGTCCGCCCGAGGCCGGGTCGTCGACGCTCGCCGCGAGGCCCAGCAGGACGTCGCGCAGGCCGTCCTCGAGCGGGCGGCCGGCCTGCACCGAGCGGGCGAGGTAGAACGCGCCGGAGCGGTAGTGCAGCAGGGCCGGGTCGGTGGGGGACAGGGCCTCGGCGACGAGCGCGTTGGACTCGTGGCCGGCGGAGCCGATCGTGTAGAAACCCTCGCCGCGCTCACGCATGCGGCGGGCCTCGAGGTCGAGGTGACGGCTGCCGGCCATGACGTCGAAGCTGCGGCGCCACCGGTCGAGGTCGCCGGGGCCGAGGTCGACCGGGTCGGGGTCGAGCGTGGTGAGCGAGGTCCGCAGGTGGTGGTCGAGGTCGTCGTGCGGGGCGGTCACCCCGGCATCCTCCCGGAGCGACGGCCTCCCCGGAGCGGGACGGGTCACATGTATCACCAACTTACATAAGCTGGTGATACGAATGAGGGGTGGACGACTCCGACATCGCGACCTCCCTGGCCGGCTTCTCGACCTGGTGGCGGCGCGTCGCGGACCGTGGTGGCTTCTCGACCACGGCGCTGTCGACGCTCGACACCCTCGACCGGCTCGGGCCGCAGCGCATCTCCGACCTCGCCAGCCGGGAGCGCATCACCCAGCCCGGCATGACCGGTCTGGTCACCCGGCTTGCCGACGAAGGCATGGTCGAGCGGGTCCAGGACGCCGCCGACGGGCGCGTCACCCGGGCCTCGATCACCGCGGCCGGGCGCGCCCGGCTCGCGGCGCTGCGCGAGGAACGGCGTGAACAGCTCGCCCACCTGGTGGCCCAACTCGGCACTGCCGACCAGCGGGCGCTGGCCGCCGCCGCGCCGGCGCTCGAGCGGCTCGCCGCCGTCGCGCTGCAGGGGGTGGCGGCATGAGTGCCCACACCGGTCACGGCGGCGCGACCTCGAGCCCGTTCCAGCAGCCGCGGGCCGTCTGGGCCGTCGCGTTCGCCTGCGTCGTCTCGTTCATGGGCATCGGGCTGGTCGACCCGATCCTGCCCGCCATCAAGGACGAGTTGGGCGCGACGACCAGCCAGACCACGTTGCTGTTCACCAGCTACCTGGTCGTCACGGCCGTCGCCATGCTCGTCACGGGCTGGGTGTCGAGCGTGCTGGGTGCGAAGCGGACGTTGGTCGTCGGCCTCGGGCTGATCGTCGTGTTCGCGGCGCTGGCGGGGTCCAGCGACAGCATCGACGCCATCATCGGCTTCCGCGCCGGCTGGGGCCTGGGCAACGCCCTGTTCATCGCGACCTCGCTCGCGGTCATCGTCGGCTCGGCGAGCGGCGGGTTCGGGGGCGCGATCATCCTGTACGAGACGGCCCTGGGCGTGGGCATCGCCACCGGCCCGTTGGTCGGCGGGGTCCTCGGCAACATCAGCGTGCACGGGCCGTTCTACGGCGTCGCCGTGCTGATGTTCGTGGCGTTGGTGGCCTCGGCGACCCTGGTCCCGAACACTCCCCGGCCCGAGCAGCGGGCGTCGCTGCTCGACCCCCTCAAGGCGCTGCGGCACCGGGCGCTCGCCACGACGAGCGTCACCGGGCTGCTCTACAACTGGGGCTTCTTCACGATCCTGGGCTACGCGCCGTTCCTCATGGGTGGGCTCTCGCCGATCCAGCTGGGCTTCGTGTTCTTCGGCTGGGGCATCCTCGTGGCCCTCTGCGCGGTGTTCCTCGCGCCGTGGCTCAAGGCGCGGGTCGGCACGCCCCGGACCCTGTACGGCAACCTCACCGGCGTCGCCGCCGTGTGCGCGGTCATCGGCATCTGGGCCGACAGCCCCACGACCGTCATCGTCGCGGTGATCGTCTCCGGGATCTTCGTCGGCGTGAACAACACGCTCGTCACCACCGCGGTCATGTCGATCGCGCCGGTGCCGCGGGCGGTGGCGTCGGCGACGTACGGGTTCGTCCGGTTCATCGGGGGTGGCCTCGCGCCGTACGTCGCGGGTCGACTGGCCGCGGCCTACAACCCACACGTGCCCTACCTGGTGGCCGTCGTGGTGGTCCTCGCGGGCGCGGTCGTGCTCGCCACCGTGCACCACGCCCTCGACGCCGCCGACCGCGAGGAGCAGGCGCCCGAGAGCGCCGGGCGGGCGGCCGACGAGGCCGCGCCGGCGGAGGTGCCGGGGCTGCCGGAGGAGGCCGTGATCGCCGAGGCGGCCCGGGAGCAGGACGCCCGGATCGTCCGGTGAGCACCCCGGACTCGAACACGTTCAGGTCAGCGCATCACAGGTGCGTGACGGTGTGGTGTCCGAGGGCCTCCCCGGGGGCGGGTCAGGCCCGTCACGGAGTTAAGCTCCACCCGTGACGATCAGGAGGACGGCCTCGTGACGACGACTGTCGAGAACCCCGCTGCCGCGGGGTCTGCGCCCGAACCGATCGTCAGCCGGCCGTTCCCGGCCCACGACGCGCCCAAGGGCTCGTTGCTGACGCAGATGCTGCGGACCACCGACCACAAGCTCATCGGTCGGATGTACATGGTCACGTCGTTCGCGTTCTTCCTCATCGGTGGCCTGCTCGCGCTGCTCATGCGCGCCGAGCTGGCCCGCCCGGGCCTGCAGTTCCTCTCGCCCGAGCAGTACAACCAGCTGTTCACGATGCACGGCACGATCATGTTGCTGTTCTTCGCGACCCCGCTCGTGTTCGCGTTCGGCAACCTGGTCATGCCGCTGCAGATCGGCTCGCCTGACGTCGCGTTCCCGCGCCTCAACGCCTTCTCGTACTGGCTGTACCTGTTCGGCGCCTCGACCGCCGTCGCGGGCTTCATCGCCCCGGGTGGTGCCGCCGACTTCGGTTGGTACGCCTACCAGCCGCTCGCCAACGTGCAGAACAGCCCGGGCTCGGGCGCCGACCTCTGGATCATCGGCCTGGCGATCTCGGGCCTCGGCACGATCCTCGGTGGCGTCAACTTCATCACCACGATCGTGGCCCTGCGCGCGCCCGGCATGACGATGTTCCGGATGCCGATCTTCACCTGGAACCTGCTCATCACCATGCTCCTGGTGCTGCTCGCGTTCCCGATCCTCACCGCGGCGCTGCTGGTCGCCTACGCCGACCGCAACATGGGGGCGGTCGTCTACGACTCCGCCAACGGCGGGGCGATCCTCTGGCAACACCTGTTCTGGTTCTTCGGCCACCCGGAGGTGTACATCGTCGCGTTGCCGTTCTTCGGCATCGTCACCGAGGTCATCCCGGTCTTCAGCCGCAAGCCGCTGTTCGGCTACAAGGGTCTGGTGTTCGCGACCATCGCGATCGCGGCGCTGTCGCTGACGGTGTGGGCGCACCACATGTTCACCACCGGCGCGGTGCTGCTGCCGTTCTTCTCGCTGATGACCTTCCTCATCGCGGTGCCGACCGGTCTGAAGTTCTTCGCGTGGATCGGCACGATGTGGCGTGGGTCGATCTCGTTCGAGACCCCGATGCTGTTCTCGCTCGGGTTCATGGTGACGTTCCTCTTCGGCGGCCTCACCGGCGTGCTGCTGGCCTCACCGCCCATCGACTTCCACGTCGCCGACAGCTACTTCGTCGTCGCGCACTTCCACTACGTCCTGTTCGGGACCATCGTGTTCGCCGCGTACTCCGGGATCTACTTCTGGTTCCCGAAGTTCACCGGCCGCTACCTCGACGAGCGCCTCGGCCGCGTCCACTTCTGGCTGACGTTCATCGGCTTCCACGCCACGTTCCTGGTGCAGCACTGGCTGGGTGCGGAGGGCATGCCCCGCCGGTACGCCGACTACCTGCCGAGTGACGGCTTCACGTTCCTCAACACGTTCTCGACCATCGGGTCGTTCGTGCTGGGCGCCTCGACGCTGCCGTTCCTCTACAACGTCTACAAGTCGTACAAGTACGGCGAGGTCGTCACCTCCGACGACCCGTGGGGCTACGGCAACTCGCTCGAGTGGGCGACCTCCTGCCCGCCCCCGCGCCACAACTTCACCGCCATCCCGCGCATCCGCTCGGAGCGCCCGGCGTTCGAGTACCACTACCCGCACCTGCTCCAGCGCCTGGAGGAGGAGGCCCACTCCGGCGGCATCGTGCACACCGTCCCCGCCGCCGCCGGCGCGGTCAGCTCCGCCGGTGGTTCGGGTGGCACCCGGGACCCCGAGCCCGACGCCTGAGAAGTTTCTCGCCACGACGGCCGCATCCCACCGGGGTGCGGCCGTCGTCGCGTTTCCGGGGCTGCCCTGACCTCACGGAAGTGCAGGGTTCGGTCGTTCGACGGGCGTCGGAACGACCAGACAGTGCCCTTCTGGTCAGCGACACGCGGCGTCGCGGGCCGGGCTGGGACGGCCGAAACCCCGTGTTTCGTCCCACCCCCGCCGGCCGGACGGACGAGTCCGACGCACCCGTCCGACGGGCGTCAGGCGGTGGTGACCTCGAACCGGACCGGGATGGCGGGCTCGCCGCGCGAGAGTGACAAGCCCTCCCAGGGCAACGTGCCGAGGGCCTCGCGGAGCCGGGCGCGGGCGGCGGCGAGGGCGGGGTCGACACCCGCGGGGGCATCCGCGATCGGCTCGGCCCGGACCCGCTCCCCGGCGCGGACCAGGGGCACCTGCAGGCGGCGGGTGCCGGGTTCGGACGCCAGCAGCTCCTCGACCGCGGCGTCGCGGCCCGGACCGGAGACCAGGATCTCCTCCGTGGCGGTGCCGGACGCCCGGTGCGTGCGCAGGGCGGTCTTGGCGCCGCCGTGGGTGGCCTTGGCGGTCGAGCGCTTGGCCACCGGACGGCCGTCGACCTCGACGAGTTTGTAGACCAGCCCGGCCGTCGGGGCGCCGGAGCCGGTGACCACGGAGGTGCCCGCGCCGTAGACGTCCACCGGCGCGACGGCGAGGCCCGCGATGGCGTACTCGTCCAGGTCGCCGGAGACCACGACCCGCGTCGAGGTGGCGCCGAGCGCGTCCAACTGCTCCCGCGCCTGCACGGCGAGCGGCCCGAGGTCGCCGGAGTCGATGCGGATCGCGCCGAGCGACGTCCCGGCCGCCTCGACGGCGTTCGCGATGCCCTGGGTGATGTCGTAGGTGTCGACGAGCAGGGTCGTGCCCGGGCCGGCCGAGGCCACCTGGGCCGCGAACGCCTCGGACTCGGTGGCGTGCAGGAGCGTGAACGCGTGGGCGGCCGTCCCGCCCGTCGGCACGCCCCACCGGCGGCCCGCGGCGAGGTTCGAGGTCGAGGCGAAGCCGGCGAGGTAGGCGGCCCGCGCGGCGGCCACGGCGGCGTCCTCGTGGGTGCGGCGCCCGCCCATCTCGATCACCGGCCGGTCGCCCGCTGCCACCGCCATCCTCGCCGCGGCCGAGGCCACGGCGACGTCGTGGTTGAGCACGGACAACAGCACCGTCTCGAGGACGACGGCCTCGCCGAACCCGCCGCGCACCGTGAACAGCGGTGAGTCGGGGAAGTAGACCTCGCCCTCGGGGTAGCCCTCGACGTCCCCGGTGAAGCGGTAGTCGGCGAGCCAGGCGGCGGTGGTCTCGTCGACGATGTCGTGGGCCCGCATCCACTCCAGCGCGGCCGGTTCGAACCGGAAGGCGGCGAGGGCGTCGAGCGCCCGTTCCGTGCCGGCGACGACTCCGTAGCGACGGCCGTCGGGCAGCCGTCGTCCGAACACCTCGAAGGTGCACGGGATCTCGGCCGTGCCCTCACGCAGTGCCGCGGCGAGCATCGTGAGTTCGTACTGGTCGGTGAGCAGGCCCGTCGGCTGATCCGGCACGGGCCCAGCCTGCCACGGCGGGGCGTGGAACGATGGTCGGCGTGTCCGCACCCACCGCCACCCCCGATCTCGAGGTCGTCGAGGTCGTCGAGGCGGACCGGCCGTGGGTCACGATCGTCTGGGACGACCCGATCAACCTCATGAACTACGTGACCCACGTGTTCATGCAGGTCTTCGGTTACCCCAAGAGCAAGGCCCACCGGCTCATGCTCGACGTCCACACCAAGGGCCGGGCGGTGGTGTCGTCGGGCACGCGGGAACGGATGGAGTTCGACGTCTCGCAGCTGCACGGGTACGGGCTCTGGGCAACAGTGAGCCACGACTCGTGAGGGTCACGCGCCGTCGCGGCGTGGTCCGGGTCAACCTCGACGAGGTCGAGATCGGCCTGCTGCGCACCCTGTTCGCCGACCTCGCCGACGCCCTGCGCGGCATGGGCGACGACGACCCGGTCCGGCGGCGGATGTTCCCCGACGGCTACCGGGACGACCCGGAGGCGGCGGGGGAGTACCGCGGCCTCACCGAGTCGGCCCTGCTCGAACAACGGCAGGAACGCCTCGCGCGGGCGCTGGCCGAACTCCCACCGACCGCGGGCGAGGTCACCCTCGACCCGGACGCCGCCACCCGCTGGCTGACGGTCCTCAACGACCTACGCCTCGCCATCGGCACCCGCATCGGCATCGACGCCGACACGGCCGTCGACGACGACCTGATCGGCGGTGCCGACCCCGACAACACCCCGGACGTCGCCGCCGACCGGGCCGCCCGCGCGGTGTACGTCTGGCTGACCGCCCTGCTCGACCGCCTGGTCGAGGCGGTCACGGACTGAGTTCCTCGCGCTCGTTAGGCTCGGGTCTCGTGCTCACCATCTCCGCCGAGCTGCGCGACGCCATGGTCGCCCACGCCCGCCGCGACCACCCCGACGAGGCGTGCGGGGTCATCGCCGGGCCCGAGGGGTCGGACACCCCGACCCGCTTCGTGCCGATGACCAACGCCGAGCGGTCGCCGACCTTCTACCGGTTCGACCCCACCGAGCAGTTGCAGCTGTACAAGCAGATGGACGCGAACGACGAGGAGGTGGTCGTCGTGTACCACTCGCACACGGCGACGGAGGCCTACCCGAGCCGGACGGACGTCTCCTACGCGGGCGAACCGAACGCCCACTACGTCCTGGTCTCGACCCGCGAACCCGACGTCGACGAGGTCCGTTCGTACCGGATCGTCGACGGCGAGGTGACCGAGGAGCAGGTCACGGTGCTGTGACCTGACCGGACTGGGAGGATGAGACCGGCACCGGCCGCTGTTGCGGCCTGACGACAGCACGCCAGTACACGAGAGGAACCACGACCGTGGCCATCGAGGTCAAGATCCCGACCATCCTGCGCACCTACACCGGCGGGGCCAAGACCGTCGACGGCAGCGGCGACACGCTGCTCGGCCTGCTCGACGACCTCGACGCCCACCACACGGGCCTCAAGGGCCGGCTGGTGCAGGAGGACGGCTCGCTGCACCGCTTCGTCAACATCTACGTCAACGACGAGGACGTCCGGTTCTCCGGCTCCCTCGACACCCCGCTCAAGGACGGCGACGCCGTGACGATCCTGCCGGCCGTCGCCGGCGGCTGAGCCGGAACCGAGGCGACGACGCCGTGGCCCGCTACGACTCCCTGGTCGACGCCCTGGGTGGCACGCCGTTGGTGGGCTGCCCACACCTGTCGCCGGCCTGGGACGGTGAGGCCCCGGTACGCCTCTGGGCCAAGCTCGAGGACCGCAACCCGACCGGCTCGATCAAGGACCGTGCCGCCGTGGCGATGGTCGACGCGGCCGAGGCCGACGGTCGCCTGACGCCCGGCTGCACGATCCTCGAACCGACGTCGGGCAACACCGGCATCTCGCTGGCCATGGTCGCGAAGCTGCGCGGGTACGGCCTGGTGTGCGTCATGCCGGAGAACACGTCGTCGGAACGTCGGCAGCTGCTGGAGATGTACGGGGCGCGGATCGTGTCCTCGCCCGCGGCGGGCGGGTCGAACCAGGCCGTCGCCGTCGCGAAGGAACTGGCGGCCGAGCACCCGGACTGGGTGATGCTCTACCAGTACGGCAACCCCGCCAACGCCGAGGCGCACTACCGCGGCACCGGCCCCGAGCTGCTCGCGGACCTGCCGGAGATCACCCACTTCGTCGCGGGCCTCGGCACCACCGGCACCCTCATGGGCGCCGGCCGGTTCCTGCGCGAGAAGGTGCCGGACATCCAGATCGTCGCGGCCGAACCCCGCTACGGCGACCTGGTCTACGGGCTGCGCAACATCGACGAGGGTTTCGTTCCCGAGCTGTACGACGACACCGTGCTGACCCGCCGGTTCTCGGTCACTTCCTACGACGCCCTGCGCCGCACCCGCGAGCTCATCGAGCGTGAGGGCATCTTCGCGGGCATCTCGACCGGCGCGATCGCGCACGCGGCGATGTCGATCGCCGAACGCTGCCACGCGGACGGCCAGGCGGCGAACATCGCGTTCGTGGTCTGCGACGGCGGCTGGAAGTACCTGTCGACCGGCGCCTACGACGGATCGTTGCAGCAGGCAGCGGAACACCTCGAAGGGCAGTTGTGGGCGTGAGCACACGAGTGACGGAGGAGCGAGGCGCGGAACCTCGAGCGTGGGCCCGCGGTTGGCCCTCGCAGGAAGCCGGTTGGGCGTGACCAAGCCGCCGCGGTACACGCTCAAGCAGCGCTGGTCCGATGCCCTCGCGGCCAACCCGCGGGTCGAGTCGACGCGGCCGATCGGGTGGGGTCAGGCCATGGCCGTCATGGCCGGGCTGACCGCGGTGCTCTGGATCGTCGAGATCGTCAACGTCTCCCTCGACTACCGCCTCAACCGGTTCGGACTGGAACCGCGCACCCTGGGCGGTCTGTGGGGTGTGCTGACGATGCCGTTCCTGCACGTCAGCGCGTACCAACTGCTCGCGATCACCGGGCCGTTCCTGCTCATCGGGTGGGTGGTGCTGCTGGGCGGGTGGCGGTCGTTCGCGCTGATCTCGCTGATCTGCTTCGTCGTCAGCGGCGTCCTCACCTGGCTGATCGCCCCGTCCGGCGCGAACATCGTGGGCGTGAGCCCGCTGGTCTTCGGCTGGCTCGGCTACATCTGCGCCCGCGCCGTGTTCTCGAGGCGGATCGCGTGGATCGCCAGTGCGATCGTCGTGTTGATCCTGTTCGGCAGCATGTTCTTCAGCCTCATCCCGGAGACCAGCAACAACCGCAACGGTGTGCCCTGGGAGGCGCACATGGCCGGCGTCATCGCCGGGCTGCTCGCCGGCTGGTTGCTGCACCCCCGCAAGTCGACCACCACGTCGGTCCGGTTCGCCAAGTCGAAGTCGAGCACATGAGGCTGACCGTCCTCGGCTGCTCGGGCAGCGTGCCCGGCCCGGACTCCCCGGCGTCCGGATACGTCGTCGAACACGAAGGTTTCCGGGTCGTCATGGACCTCGGTCCCGGCGCCGCCGGCGGTCTGCTCGACACCGCCGCGACCGAGCCGCCCCGTGTCGACGCCGTCCTGATCTCGCACCTGCACGCCGACCACTGCCTCGACCTGGTCTCGCTCGCGACGTCGCTGCGGTACGGCCGGCACCCGGGCGTCGCACCGGTCCCGGTGTACGGCCCGGTCGGGCTGCGCCAGCGCATCGTCACCGCCTACGGCTACGACGCCGGGCTGGACGAGTTGTTCGACTTCGTCGAGGACGACGTGCCCGCCGAACTCGGACCGTTCGCGATCTCCACCGCCGTCATGAACCACCCGGTGCCCACCCGCGGGTTCCGGCTCTCGACCGGTGGTTCCTCGCTGACCTACTCCGCCGACACCGGGCAGTCGCCCGCCCTCGTCGCGCTCGCCACCGGTTCCGACGCCCTGCTGTGCGAGGCGACCTACGCGCCCGGCGACCCGGTCGTTCCCGACCTGCACCTGTCCGGCCGCGACGCCGGCGAGCACGCGGCGCGCGCCGGTGTCGGGCGGCTGCTGGTCACGCACGTCCCGCCGTGGTCGTCACCCGCCGTCGCCGTCGACGAGGCCCTCGCGGTCTTCGACGGTCCGGTCGAGGCCGTGACCGCCGGCGCCGGCTACGAGCTCTGACGGGGGCCGGGCCGTGGCGCAGCGATCGCGGCGGGCACGCGTCGCCGACATCCACGCCGTGGCCGCGGCGATGCCGCACGTCGCCGAGGTGGCCGGATCGCTCGACAACGCGGTCTACCAGGTGGGCGGCCGGTCGTTCGTCTTCTTCCGCAACCCGCGCCCGGACGCCGTCGACCCGGAGACCGGCGAGCGGTACACCGACGTCGTCGTCCTCTGGACCGCGTCGGAGGGCGACAAGCAGGCGTTGCTGCAGGACCCGTCCCTCCCGTTCTTCACCACCCCGCACTTCGACGGCCACCCGTCGGTGCTGCTGCGGACCAGCCGGGTCGGGGAGCTGACGGTGCAGGAGCTGACCGAGATCGTGCAGGACGCCTGGCTGTCCCGCGCCTCGCCGACCCGCGCCCGGAAGTGGCTGGCGGAACAAGGCCGCTGAGTGCTGCGGTCCGTGGCAACCTGATCGCGCTCCCACCGCGTTGGAGGGGATGTGAGCGGGTCCGCGGACGTCGAGGTCGGAACGTCGACCTTCGACGCCTTCGTGGGCTCGCACTCCGCGGTGTTGCTCCGCGCGGCGTGGCTGCTCACCGGTGACCGCGGCGGCGCCGAGGACCTGCTGCAGACGACGTGGTCGGCGGTGTGGCCGGGGTGGACGACGGTGGCGGTCATGGAGTTCCCGCTCGCCTACGTCCGCACCGCGATGGTGCGGTCGTTCGTGTCCTCGCGGCGCCGCCGGTGGTGGGGCGAGACGGCCGTCGACACTGTCCCCGAGGCCGGGAAGCCCGATGCCGCCGATGACCTCGCCCTGCGCCACGTCGTCGCCGCTGCGCTCGCGCGCCTGACCGCCCGGCAGCGGGCCGTGGTCGTGTTGCGCTACTTCGACGACCTCGACGTCGCCGAAACCGCCGCTGCGCTCGGGTGTTCGGTCGGCACGGTCAAGAGCCAGACCGCGAAGGCGCTGGCCCGCCTGCGTTCCGACGCCACCCTCACGCACGTGTTGGAGGACCTGTAGATGGACGACTTCGAACGGCGGCTGTCGGTCGCGCTGAAGACCGCGACCGACGACCTCCCGGCCGCGCCCGCCGTCACCGCCGAGACCGTCCGGGTCGACGCCGACCGCCCCACCCGCCACCGCTCGTCCCGTGCCGTGCTCGTCGCGGCGGTCCTGGTACTGCTGGCGGCAGTTGCGGGCGGTGGTTGGTGGGCGGTGTCGAGGGGTGATCGCACCACGCCCGCCGATCCGCTCGCACCGTGCACGGGGCGCGACGTGTCGCTCACCCACGAGACCCCGGTGGGAGACACGGCCGTGCAGGACGTCGTGGTCGTCACGGCGGGGGCCGCGTGCACCCTGGACGCCGCACCGACCGTCACGGTCGAGGGCGAGGTCGTGCCCGCGCCCGACCTGGGCCGGTGGGCTCCGCAGCGGCTCGACACCGGAACGTCCATCCGCTTCGGGGTTCTGCCGCAAGCGTCCGGAGTGCCGTGCCCGAGCGCCGTCCCCACCGTCTCGGCCACCGCCCGCGTCGGCGCCGTCGGGACGCCGCTCACGTTCGACGTGCCGGGTGGCGTCTGCTTCAAGGGCTACGTGCTGGAACCGTTCGGCCCGCAGCCGGTGTCGACCGCGTGCAGGAGCGACGACGTGTCCGTCGCCCACGCGGATGCCGCGACCGGGCTGACCGACGTCCTAGCCGTCGTCACCCTCACGGCGCGCAACGCGTGCACCCTCGTCGCGCCGCCGGACCTCACGGTGAACGGAACCGCGGTGCCGTGGGCGAAGACGCCCGGGGACACCGTCGAGCGAGCCCCGTGGTCACCCGTCACGCTGCAGACCGGTGCGACCGTCGAGTTCGGGCTCGTCGAGCTGCTGGTCTCGGGCGCCCCGCCGCCTGACTGTCCGTCGTCGCCGGCGCTGGACGCTGCGGTGGGACTGGCGGGCACCGACCCATCGCTGCGGTTCCAGATCGCGTCCGGCTCGGGGTGCGGAACGCTCGCGTTCACCACCCTGCGCGGCGCGACCGACACGGCGACCGCGACGGACGACAGGTGCAGCGCGGACGATCTCACAGCGACTCTGTGGAGTGAGGGCGTCGTCCAGAGCGGTCCGAGAGGGGTGATCCTGACGGCCACGAAGGCGTGCACGCTCACCGCCCCACCCAGCCTGACAGTCGCGCCGGTCGGCGAACCGAGCTTCGCGGTGCCGTTCGCTGGTGTGAGACCGGAGGACGAGACGCCGTGGCTGCCCGAGACCCTGGAACCCGGCGACGAGGCCGAGTTCTCGCTGGCGGTGAAGCCGACCTACTCGTCGTGCCCCTACACCGATCCGGTGGCCGTGCGCCTGGTCTTCGCGATCGACGGCACGCCGGTCGCGAGTTCGTCCTGGGCGACGACGCCCGGCTGCGGCCTCCTCTTGCGCCTGGTGACCGGCCTGCGCTGAAGACCGTGGGGGTACCGGGTCAGCCGGGGAGGAAGCTGAACCGGACGGTGCGGGTGGCGTTGTCGACGTTGGTGTCGACGAGGCACACCGACTGCCAGGTGCCGAGCGTCATCGACCCGTCGACCACGGGCACGACGAGCGAGGGTGAGATCCAGGCGGGGACGACGTGGTCGCGGCCGTGGCCGGGGGAGCCGTGGCGGTGCGACCAGCGGCCGTCGCGGGGGAGGACGGCGTCGATCGACTCCAGCAGGTCGTCGTCGGAACCCGCGCCGGTCTCGAGGATCGCGAGGCCCGCGGTGGCGTGCGGCACGAACACCGAGAGCAGGCCGTCGGACTCGCCGCGCAGGAACGCCTGGCAGTCGTGGGTGAGGTCGTGGACGACGGCGCGGCCGCCGGTGGTGACGGAGATCGTCTCGCTGCGCATGCCCTCCACCGTAGGGTGAGGCGCATGGCTCGCCCCGACGGTCGCAGTGCCGACCAGCTCCGCCCGGTCACCATCACCCGCCACTGGCAGAAGCACGCCGAGGGTTCCGCGCTCGTCGAGTTCGGCGACACCAAGGTGTTGTGTGCGGCGTCGGTACAGACGGGCGTGCCCCGCTGGCGCAAGGGCTCGGGCCTGGGCTGGGTGACGGCCGAGTACTCGATGCTCCCGCGCGCGACCACGACCCGCAACGACCGTGAGTCGGTCCGCGGCAAGATCGGCGGGCGCACTCACGAGATCTCCCGCCTCATCGGGCGTTCGCTCCGCGCCGCGGTCGATCTCGCGGCGCTCGGTGAGAACTCCATCTCGCTGGACTGCGACGTGCTGCAGGCCGACGGCGGCACCCGCACCGCTGCCATCACCGGCGCCTACGTGGCACTGGCAGACGCCATCACGTTCCTGGCCGGCAAGAAAGCCCTGGCCAAGTCGCCCGAGGCCGCGCTGCACCGCTCCGTGTCGGCGGTGTCCGTGGGCGTCATCGACGGCGAGCCCCGCCTCGACCTCATGTACGAGGAGGACGTCCGCGCCGAGACCGACATGAACGTCGTCGTCACGGGCGAGGGCGACTTCATCGAGGTGCAGGGCACCGCCGAGGGCGCGCCGTTCAACCGGAGCGAACTCGACGCCCTGCTCGATCTCGCTGTTGCAGGGTGCAACGAACTGGCCGTCATCCAGCAGAAGGTGCTGTCGGCTTGAGTCGCATCCTTCTCGCCACCCGCAACGCCCACAAGCTCGAGGAGTTGCGGCGGATCCTCGCGCCGCTCGTGCCGGGCGTCGAGGTCGTCGGTCTGGCCGACGTGCCCGAGTACCCCGAGACCCCCGAGACCGGCGCCACCTTCGCGGCGAACGCTCTGGTCAAGGCCCATGACGGTGTCCGGCACACGGGTCTGGTCACGGTGGCCGACGACTCCGGCATCGCCGTCGACGCCCTGAACGGGATGCCCGGCGTGCTGTCGGCGCGCTGGTCCGGCCACGCCAAGGACGACGCCGCCAACAACGCGCTGCTGCTGGCGCAACTCGCCGACGTGCCCGACGAACGCCGCACCGCCGCGTTCGTCTGTGCCGCCACGCTGGCCGCACCGGACGGTTCGACCGAGGTCGTCGAGGGCCGGATGACCGGCCGGGTGATCCGGGAACCTCGGGGCAGCAACGGTTTCGGGTACGACCCGCTGTTCGTGCCCGACGGCTACGACGTGACGTCCGCGGAACTGCCGTCGGAGGAGAAGGACGCGATCAGCCACCGCGGCAAGGCCCTGCGGGCACTCGTGCCGTTGCTGGTGCCGCACCTCCAGTCCTGACGACAGGGGTCCGAGTTCGCGGTTCACCTCCGAGCCACCGCGAACTCGGACCCCAGTCGTGCGGGGAGGGGTCAGGCGTCGACGGTCTCGCCGACGGAGGCCCGGTACCGCCGCAGCAGCCACTGGTTGAGCTGGACGATCGGCTGCTCGAGGTAGGACAACGGACCGCGGCCCATCCAGCGCGAGGAGAACGCCTTCTGCATCGCCGACGTCGTGTCGGTGTCCTGGTCGATGGCGACCTGGCGCGCGAGGACCTGCTTGGCGTACGCCTCCCGGAAGCCCTCCTGCTCGACCGCGGCCTTCGGGTAGAGGTCCACCCGTCGCAGCGTCATCTTCTGCGCCGACTGCGGTAGGACGAACGACAACGCCACGAACGACGGCTGCAGGATGATGAACAGCGTCGGCATCACCGACGCGAACATGATGCGCGAGATCTGCTCCTCCGACAGCCCCTCGATGCGCGGGCTGAGCAATTTCTCGTCACTGCCCGTGGCGAGGCCGACCTCGGCGTCGACCAGGTAGGTCGGGTGCATGACCGCGCCGTCGACTTCCGGGTCGAAGTCGCAGAACTGGGCGAGCTTCGGCGGCGCTTCCTCGTGGATGCCGCGGTGTACGAAGGCCGTGTGGTACGGCTCCATCGCGTTCTCGTGGTGCAGCTTCCAGTTCCAGGGCAGGTCCTCGCGCACGGTCGTCGGCATGGCGACCAGCTCCGGCAGCTGGAACGCCGCGATCTCCTCGCCGAACGCCTTCAGCGACGACGCCACCGTGTCCGGCTGCGCGGTGAAGTTGACGAACACCAGGCCGTGGAACACCGAGACCGCGATCTCCGGCAGCTTGACCGTGCGACGCAGCTCAGACACCGGGGTCGTCTTCTGCATGAACGGCGCGGCGACCAACGTGCCGTCCAGGTCGTACGTCCAGTTGTGGTACGGACACACCAGCCGTTCGCCGTTCTGGCACGGCAGCCCCATCCCCGTGCCGGCGACCCCGCCGAACAGCGGGTGCCCGCGGTGCTGGCAGATCGCGGAGTAGGCGCGGACCTCGCCGGTGGTGTCACGCAGGACCACCACCGGTTCGTCCAGGATGACAAGGTTCAGCTGGTCGCCCGCGTTCGGGATCTCGCTGGTGTGCGCGACACACAGCCACTCCCGATCGAAGACCGCCCGCTTCTCGAACTCGAAGAACTCCTCGTCGGTGTAGGCCCTGCCAGGCAGGATGCGCGCGTCGGCAACCGGCCCGTCGCAGTCGACCGCCTCGGCGAGCACGTCCCTCGCAGCCGAGCGCGCGGCGTCCGTCAAGGAGGGAGCCGCGTCAGCTGGCATCGAGCACACCCCCGGGCACCAGTTGAGTCTTGCGCAGCTGGTCCTGCGCGGTGCCCGGCACCACGAGCTGGATCAGGGCGCCGTTGATCGCGCCCATCTCGTCGATGCCTTCCGCAACCTTGGCCTCGGCCGCGTACTCCTCGATGGAGTCGTAGTTCGCCTCCATCGTGAGGTGGTGCAGGCCGCCGAAGGCCGGGCAGAAGACGGTGTACGGCGTGAGACCGTGCTTCTCGAGCAGCTCGTTCTTCTGCTGCTGCAAGGCGAGGAACTCGCCGATCTTGCCGTACTGGACGTGGCGCATGACTTCGTAGCGGATCACGGTGTGTCGACCTCCCGGCAGACGGCCCAGCCCTTGTCGTAGGGCGTGGTGAAGTAGTTGGAGACGGTGAGTTCTGAGATGAGCCACGTGCCGTCCAGACGGACGAACGTGTTGTGGTACTCGCCGGCACTCCAGATGGCGGTGCCGTCGCGGTAGGTGCTCGGTTGCAGGTACATCCACGCGCCGGTGGCGGTGTCGCCGTCGAGCGCGATCTGGCTGTTGGTACAGAAGTGCGCGGTGAAGGGCATGCGTTCGACGTTGCGGTCGAACTTCTTCTTGAGTTCGTCGTAGCCCTGCGCACCCCAGGTCGGCTTGCCGAGGTCGCCCACGCTCGCCCAGCGGCCGTCCGGGGCGAACAGGATCGCGACGTGGTGACCCTTGTCCGCCTTCCGGTCGCAGGCGTACATGTAGTCGGTCATCAGCTGGTTGATGGCGTTCACCGACTCGAGTTCGTCGACCCTTCGTTGCAGCGTGGCGACGGCGTCGTCACTGATGGTGGTCACGGGTGTGGTGTCCTTCCGTGCGGTGGTGCAGCCAGACTCTTCAGGGAGAAGCGCCGTCGTACTCAGCTCCCCGCGGGGAGCAGCTCCTGGTCGCGCGTCCAGGCGGGGGTACCGCCCAGGAACACGCTCTCGATCGAGCGGGTGTTCGCGATGTCGGCCAGCGGGTCGGCGTCGAGGACGACGAAGTCCGCGTGCAGACCGTTGCTCAGTGCGCCGATCTCGTGGCCGTGGCCGAGCAGACGCGCCGGCACGGAGGTCGCGGCCTCGATGGCCTGCAGCGGGGTGAGGCCGGCCTGCACGAGCAGACCCAACTCGGTGTGCAGGGACTCACCTGGTGTCAGCACCGGGCTGGGTGTGTCCGAGCCCGCGCAGATGCGGACGCCGGCGGCGTGGGCCCGCCCGACGAACGCCTGCATGAGCTCGAACTCGTGACGCGCCGCCTCGGTCTCCGACCCGTCGTACTGCAGTTCACCCGTGATCGAGTCGTGGTGGTGCAGCGACGGGTCGCCCGCCTGCTCACCGTCGGGATCGAGGTGGGTCTCGAAGATGGCCAGGGTCGGTGTCAGGTAGGTCCCGCTGGCCACGAGCAGGTCGATGACGCGCTCGACCGGCGGCGAGTCGAGGTCGACGAACCGCCAGGGCTTCGACGACGCCATGATGTCGCGCGGCTTCGCCGGCAGTGCGTACAGCTGCGGGAGCAGGTCCTCGGGCACCAGTTCACGTCCGATCCGCACGTGCTCGAGCGCATCGATGCCGATCTCGACGGCCCGTTCGGCGGTCACGACGCCACCGACGTGACCCGCGACGCGGAGGCCGAACTCGTGCGCCGCGCGGATCGCCGCGGTCATGACCTCCTCGTTCATCCAGGCGTACACCTTGATGAAGTCCATGCCGGCGTCGTACTCGATCTCGACCAGGTCGCGGACCTCGACCGGGTCGTCGGTCTTCCACATGCCCTTCCACGGCCCGCCCGGGTGGCCGTCGAGGTTGGGGCCCGAGCCGAAGAAACGCGGCCACCGCTGCCCGTGCCGCTGCAACGCCTGGGTGGAGGCGAGATCCGGGCCGCCGGTGTCACGGACGGTGGTGACACCCCACCGGAGCATGGACTCCATGAGCGGCGGTGCGGCCCGGAACTTCCCCTCCACCTCAGGGTGGTAGGCCTCCGACGCGAAACCCGAGATGTGTGCGTGCGATTCGGTCAGCCCCGGGAGGATCCAACGTCCGCGCACGTCGACACGCGTGGCGTCGGCTGGCACGGGCGTGGTCGCACCGCCGAGCGCGACGACCCGTCCGTGTGAGACGAGCAGGACCGCGTCGCGGACCGGAGGGCGACCGTCGCCGGGGACGACCGTGGCACCGAGGTAGGCGACGGTGTCGGCGCCCGTCACGACGCCTCCCGCATCGACGGATGCCAGTGCAGCAGGCGGCGTTCAGCGGTGGTGGCGACACCGAAGAAGACGAGACCGAGCGCCGCACAGGCCGCGATCGACAGGAACAGGTCCGCGGTGGCGAGACTGTTCTTGGCCTGCAGGATGAGGTAGCCCAGGCCCTTGTCCGGTGAGACGAACTCGGCGATGACCGCACCGACCACCGTGGCCGGGGCCGCGATCCGCAGACCCGCCATCATCGGGACCGCGGCCGCGGGGAACCGCACCCGCCACAGCACCTGACGTTCCGAGGCGTTGAGAGACCGCATCAGGGTGATCATCTCGCCGTCGGCCGACCGCAGGCCGCTCGCGGCGCCGACGGTCAACGGGAAGAAGGCGATGAGGAACGTGACGATGACCTTGGTGCCCATGCCGAGCCCGAACCAGATCGCGAGCAGCGGCGCGATCGCGACGATCGGCGTGATGTGCAGGACGACCAGGTAGGGGTAGATCACCCGGCGGGCGACGCCGCTGTACGCGATGACCGCACCCACCAGCGTGCCCACGACGAACGCCGCCAGCAGGCCGAGCACAGCCTCCTGGACGGTGGTCCAGAGGTTGTCGAACAGGACCTGCGGCTTCTCGGTGAACGCGGCCAGCACCTCCGTCGGCGCCGGCACGATGAACGGCGACACGTCGCGGACCCGCACGATGGCCTGCCAGACCGCCAACACCACGACGGTCGCGACCAGCGGTTGGACCACCGAACGGCTCGCGAGCCACACGGTGCGGGCGCGGCCACCCCTGCGGCCCACCATCGGCCGGTCGTCAGCGGGCGGCAGACCCCGCGTGATGCGGGCCTCGTCGACGAGGGTCACGGCATGATCGCTGGGTCGGGAAGCGCCGCGGTGCTGAACGCCTCGTTCAGGTCGATGTCCTTCGGCAGCCACTCGGTGCCCTTGATGACGTCGTAGGTCGGCTGCAGCGTGGACTTGTCGAAGTAGAGCAGACCCTTCTGCTCGTCGACGTCGTTGACCCAGAACTGCTGCAGCAGCGGCAGTTCCTCCTTCGCCTGCGCGGCGTCGTAGTCCGGGTAGGTCTTGGTGATGAGGGCGACGGCGTCGTCGACGTTCGCGAGCGCCCACTGCATGCCCTTCGCGTAGCCGGTGAGGAAGGCCTGGACCGCGTCCTGGTGCTCGGCGAGGAACTTCTCGTTGGTGATGATCGACTGACCGACCGCGCCGACCTCACTGGTCTTGAAGACGACCGCCTGTTTGCCGTAGTGCTCGGTCACCTGCAGGGGGACGTTGGTGAGGAAGTTCGGCTGGCAGTCGACCTGCCCCGCGAACATCAGGGCGGCGTCCGCACCGGTCGCGACCCGCTTGATCGAGCCGCTGTCGACGCCGTTCTCCTCGAACCACTTGGTCATGATCGCGTCGTTGGCGTTGTTGCTCAGGCCGATGGTCTTGCCGTCGAGCGTGGTGGGGTCGTCGGCCGAGATGCCGGCGTCGGGGTTGCAGATCAGCCCGGTGGGTCCCGTGGGCTGGGTCAGACCGACGGACACCAGCGGCGCTCCGTTCGCCCGCGCGGCCATGACGCCCGTGGGCGGCGCGATGCCGATGTCCTGCTGGCCCGCCGACACCAACGTCGAGCCGCCCACCTCGGGGCCACCCGGCTTCGTCGTCACGCTGATGCCGCCCTCGGTGAACCACCCGAACTCCTGGGCGGCGAGGACGGGGACGTCGCCCGCGGTGGGGATCCAGTCGAAGACGAAGTCGACCTGGGTCGTGGGGTTGCCCGCGGCATCGGTCGTTCCCGAATCGGATCCGGAGGAACAGGCGGCGAGTGCCGCCGCGGCGAAGGCGGCGGACGACGCCAGGGCGACGAACCGCATCCCGCGCCGGTGCAGCGGCGCGGGCGGGGTGGGACGGGACATGCTCGACTCCTCGAGGGGTGCGGTGGAGGACCGGGCCGACGTCGACGGCGCCCTGGCGGAGGTGGATGGTGCGGGGTCCGGGGGAGGGTGGTTCAGACGCCGAGCGACTCGCGGACGCGGTGTTCGAGGTCGGAGAACTGTTCGGTCCGGCGCAGGGCCGGTACGCGCGGTTTCGGCAGGTCGATCGCGATCTCGTCGCGCACCTCGCCGGGGCGGCCGGTCAGCACGACGACCCGGTCCGACATGAAGACCGCCTCGCTGATCGAGTGGGTGACCAGGACGACCGCGGGTCCGTCGTCGCCGAGGATCCGCAGCAGTTCCAGGTTGACCTGTTCGCGGGTGATCTCGTCGAGCGCGCCGAACGGTTCGTCCATGAGCAGCACCGACGGCGACAGGGTGAGCGCCCGCGCGATGGAGACCCGTTGCTGCATGCCACCCGAGCACTCGTGCGGGTAGGACTCGGCGAAGTCCTGGAGGCCGACCCGGGTGAGCAGGTCGTCGATGTCCACCGCGCCCCGGGCCGCCGACCGCGGCGCCACCTGCAGCGGCAGGGCGACGTTCTCGCGCACCGTGCGCCAGGGCAGCAGCGTGGGGGCCTGGAAGACGAAGGAGAACTGGTTGCGGCGGCGGGCCTCCTGCGGGGTGAGCCCGTTGACGGTGAGCGTGCCGGTGGAGCGCGCTTCCGGCAGCAGGTCGGCCACGGCCTTGAGGAACGTCGACTTGCCGCAGCCGGACGGTCCGATGAGGGAGACCAGCTCGCCCGGCCGGACGTCCAGGTCGAGGCCCTGGAGCGCAACCAGCTCCCGGCCCGCCCGGTGGTACCTCACGCTGAAGCCGCGCGCCTCGATCGCCGCACCTGAGGTCGGCGCGCTCGCAGGAGCGTCGGCGTGCGGCACGGTGGCGGTCACGCCCGCACGCCGTACTGCAGGCCCTGCGACTCGCCGTAGTGCCGCAGCTCGATGACGTTGCCGTCCGGGTCGCGGACGTAGATGAGATCAGCCGGCCCCCGCGCGCCCCACCGTCGCACGGGTTCGCCCACCACCTCGAAGTCGCCCGACTCCCAGATGGCCCGCAGATCCGCGGGGGCGACTTCCAGGCAGAAGTGTTCGATGTTGCGGCCGTCGGCCGGGCGACGGGCATCGAGGTCGATGACGAAGGTCTCGCTGACGCGGACGCTCGGGAACGGTGCGGTCCCGGCCCGCCACTCGGCGACCCGTTCGGTCCGCAGCCCGAGCTTGCCGGTGTAGAACGCGAGCGCCGCCTCGGTGTCGGCGGTCCGGACGACCAGGTGGTCGGCTCCGAGGACCTCCACGGGCGCGCCAGGGGCCGTCGTCGCCGCGCGTGGGACGTGGTCGGGCGTGCGGGACGGCAGGGAGGAGACCTCGGACATCTCGGCGCCTTTCTGGATACAAAATACGATGTGAGGACAAGTGTGGAGCACGACCACGCTCAGCGGAAGGGGTTGAGACCTCCGTGACCGCGAGGCGCTGCGTCAACCCGCCATGACGCGGCAGAGGTGCACCGCTGATGAGGAAGACCTTGCACGACGCCCGTTTCACGGACGTTACGATTTGTTGCACGTGGTGCATCATCGTGCTCGGTGTGGTCACCGGCACGATGGCTCGACCGGAGGCAGCTCGGCGCAGTCCGTGAAGGGACGTTGTCGACGGATACAATCGCGGGCGACCGTGGCCGCCACGAGTGGCCCCGGTCAGTCGGCGCGTGGCGCCGGACCTCCCTGGTTCTCGTGGCGGGCGTCGAGGTGACGCCGCATGAGCAGGGCCGCGTAGTCGGCGTCCTCGGCCAGGACGGCCTCGATGACCCGCGCGTGCTCATCCCACGAGTGGTCGACCGCGGCGGTCTTGCCGCCGATGAGGTGGTGGGCCTGGTTGCGGGCCGACCGCAGCGTGTCGGCCAGGAAGCGTGACCCGGTCCACCGACCGATGGCCTCGTGGAAGTCCTCGTTGACCTGGTCCAGGCGGTCCAGGTCGTGGCGGGAGTTCGCGTCGTTGCCCGCGGCGAGCAACGCCGAGAACGCCGCCTGTGCCCCGGGATCCGCGCGTTCGATGACGTGGCGCACGGCCATGAGCTCCAGGGCGGTCCGCACCTCCCGCACGACGGTCAGTTCGTTCGGGTCGAGGCCGGTCACGGTGACGCCCCGCCGCGGATGCGACTGCAGGAGGCCCTCGGCCTCCAGGCGACGGAACGCCTCGCGCACGGGGATCCGGGACACGCCGAGCCGCTCGCACACGGCCGCCTCGGTGAGACGGCTGCCGGCCTCGAGTTCGCCGTTCAGGATGAGACGGCGCAGTTCGTCGACGGTGTCGTCGCGCAGCGACCGGTGGCGGGAACCGACCGTCGTCATGGTGCTCCTCGCGTATACAATTCGCGGACCGACGGCCGGCCGCTCGTGGTCACAAGCGTAGTGGGCCGCGGGGCCCGCCACGACGAGGTGGCCGCCTCGACCGTGAATCATCAGTCCACGTCGACCATGTCGTGCCCTCCTCTGCCGCGAGCCGCGATGCGGCGAGTGCGTCGACGCGGGACCGGGCCGAGCAGCTCCATGAAGAGGCGGATCCAATATCCATGACCACCGCCAGTGTCGCCGCCCCCCGTTCCGCGTCGCGTGACGCCCTCGCCCGCCGGAGCGTGGCGACAGGCACGCGGGGTGCGGTCGCGGCCGGCTCGGCCGCCGCGGCCGCGATCGGCGCGGGTGTCCTCACGACCGGCGGCAACGCCTACGACGCCGCCCTCGCCGCGGCCCTCGCCGAGATCGTGCTGCTGCCGCCCAAGTGCGGACTGGCCGGCGACGTCGTGGCGTTGCACGTGCGCGCCGGGGAGACGGCGCCCACCGCACTCGTCTCGATCGGGCCGTCCGGGGTCGGGGTGGGTGACGTCGCGGCGGCGCGCGGGTGGCCGACCCCGCTGACCGGCGGACTCTCGGTCGGGGTCCCGGGCGCTCCCGCGGGCTACGCCCGGCTCGCGTCGTACGGCCGGATGCCGCTCCCCGCGCTGGTCGAGCCTGCGGTCCGCATCGCGCGCCGGGGCATCGTCTGGTCGCCGACCCACGCCCGGCTCGCCGGTGAGGCCGACGCCGTGCTGCGGCGCCACCAACCCGAGGGCAGCGTGTACCGCCCGGCGGCGCGGCCGCGCGCGGTCGGCGAGACCGTGGTGTTGTCCGGCCTCGCCCGGGTCCTCGAGGACTTCTCCGAGCGGGGCGAGGCGCTCTTCACGGGGGAACTCGGCGCCGCGGTGGTCGAGTACGTCGGCCGTCACGGCGGCGTCCTGACGGCTGACGATCTCCTCGCCGCGCGCGCCGTCGAGTCGACGGCGGCGGCGACCCGGCTCGCTGACGGCCGCACGCTGTTCGCGACCGGCGCGCCGACCTACGGACCGGCGTTGCTCGGCGTCGTGGCCGAACGGGTGGCCGCCGGGTCGGCTACGACCGACCCCGAGCAGGCGCGGGTCGCGGTGGCGCGTGTGCGCGACGAGCCGCTCACCGAGGGGACCTCGACCGTGGCGGCCTGCGACGACGAAGGGAACGCCGTGGTGGTCGTGCACTCGAACTCCTTCCCCCAGTTCGGCAGCGGTCTGGTCGTGCCGGGTACCGACCTCGTCCTGTCCAACCGGGCCGGCCGTGGGTTCACCTGGCAACCGGATCACCCCAACGCCCCGGAACCCGGTCGCAGACCGAGTACGACGCTGCACGCGTGGGCGTTCCGCGACGGCGGGGATTGGGTGCTGGGCGCCACCCCGGGCGGAGAGCAGCAGGTCGGGTGGAACGCGCAACTGCTGGACCACCTGCTCGTCGACGCGTCGCCGGCCGGGCTCGGCGCGGCGCTCGTGGCTCCCCGCTGGGACCTCGGCACCGGGGTCGACCGCGCGGTCCGGCACGAGGGCACGGAGCTGCCGGAGCTCGGTGTGCGGAGTTCGCACACCGTGGTCCGGACCGGTGCACTGTGCAACGCAGCTGCGGACCCGCGGCTCGACGGCGGGGCGGTGGCGTGGTGAGCCTGTTCTCGGTTGGTCACCTGGGTCTCGGTGCGTTGGGTGGCGCCGTCCGTGGCGAGGTCCTGCGTGGAGCGGTCGCTGGGTGCGAACCCGGTCCCTGCGTCCGGTCAGGGTCCGGCGGTCCGGCCGTCGCGCTGGCGTCGCTCGCGACGGCCGACGCCGTGGTCGAGGCGGCCGGGGTCGACGCGGCACGCGCGTGGTTGCCGTCGTTGGTGGACCGCGGCGTCGACGTCGTGCTGTGCTCGTGCGCGGTGCTCGCGGACGACGCGTTCGCCGACCGCGTCCTCGGCGGCTCGGGACGCGGGCGGGTGATCGTGCCGGCCGGCGCGATCGGTGGTCTCGACCTGCTGGGTGCAGCCGCTCGAGCGTCCGACCCGCTCGCCACACGCGTGCGCCTACGGACGACCAAGACCCCGACCGCGCTGGGTGTGGCGGTCGATCGGCCGACGACCGTCTTCCGGGGCTCGGCCCGTCAGGCGGGCCTGGCGTTTCCACGAACCGCCAACGTCGCAGTCACACTCGGGCTCGCCACGACCGGTCTGGACCAGGTCGAGGTGGAGGTCGTCGCGGATCCCGCGGTGGTCCGCACCGAACACCTCGTCAGCATGCGGTCCGACGTCGGCGACTACGAGATCTCGGTGGCGAACGCTGTCGATCCGATGTCGGCCGGCCGCACCTCCCGGGTGACGGCCTGGTCGGTCGTGATCACACTCGAGGCGATCGCGGCCGGGCACGGCGCCGGCGTCCTCGTCGACCGGTAGGCGTCACAGCGGGGGCGGCTCGGGGCCGTCCGTCACGTCCGTTGCACTGGGCAACACCGCCAGGCGGAGCAGTGTGCGGCCGTCGACGGTCTCGTGGCGGGCGGCGAGCGCGGCGCCCCCGACCTGCCAGGTCAGCTCGGGTGGGAGCGGGAGCAGTTCGTGGGCCGACGCCGGTTCCGGTCGCAACAGCCAGGTCGTGGCGAGGTCGGGCGGGAGGCCCGCCGACCCACCGGTGCGGTCGTCGACCCACGACCGCAGGCCGGGGACGTGGTCGCCGAGCTGCCGGTCGAGCTCCGCGCGGCGGTCGCGGTGGGTGCGGAGCCAGACCTCCCGCAGGGCGGTGACGATCGGCACCGGCAGCACGAAGTACCCCAGGATCCCGGCCACGACGGCCGTGAGCACGCCCCACCCGACCTGCACGGTCAGCACGATCACCACGACGTCGAGCACCCACCCGGCCACGAGGCCGGCCACGAACAGGGCGGTCGGCGGGCGGGTGCGGCGGCGGGCCGCGACGACGTCGGTGACGTCGTACCGGGACGGGATCACGCGTCCTTCGTACCGGATCCCGGTCGCTCGAAGGCGGTCACGACCGCCGCCATGTCGTCGCCGCCGTGCCCCAGGTCGCTCGCCGCGGCGAACACGCCGGCGAGGGCGTCGACCAGCGTGGTCGAGACGCCGGACGAGGCGGCCGCGGCGCGGATGAGTCCGAGGTCCTTGCGGACCCCGTCGAGTTCGAAGGACACGCTCCAGTCCCGCGTCATCATCGCGCCGCCCTTGACGTGCGCGTACGGGGTGTCGACCGCGCCGCCCGCGATCGCGTCGAGGAACAGGTGCGGGTCGAGGTCGAGGCCCTGGGCGAGAGCGACGGCTTGACCCGTCGACGCCGTGATCGCAGCGACCCACGAGTTGCAGACGAGCTTGAGCGCGCTGGCCCGGCCGAGCTCGTCGCCGACCCAGACGGTCCGCGCACCGACGGCGTCGAACACCGGCGCCACCCGGTCCCGCAGCGACGGGTCGCCGCTGGCGAGCACGACGAGCTTGCCCTGCTCGGCCGGGGCCTTGGTGCCGAGCACCGGCGCGTCGACGAGGGCGAGGTCGTGCTCGGCCGCGAAGGCGGCGATCCGGGCCGTGCCGTCGAGGCCGGTGGTCGAGCTCTGCACCCAGACGGCGTCCGGAGCCGCCTCGGCGGCGTCGGCCAGCACAGCCAGGACCGAGTCGGCGTCGAAGAGCATGAGGACCACGACGTCGGCGCCGGTCACGGCGTCGGCGGCGGAGTCGGCCACAGTCGCACCGTCGGCCGCGAGCGGCTCGGCCTTCTCCCGGGTGCGGTTCCACGCCCGGACGTCGAGCCCCTCCCGCAGCATCGAGCGGGCCATGCCCGCGCCCATCGTCCCGGTCCCGAGCAGCGCCACCGTCGTCACATCAGCCCAGGTACCCGTCCGGAGGGGTGCCCGATCGGGCGGGGAGGGTGACCTCGCGCCCACCGCGGTCCGACACTGACCCGATGACCACGCACGCGACCGTCGTCGACCGGGTGGCCACCACGCTGCTCCTGCAGACCGAGGGCGCCGCGATGGTGCTCGGCGACCGTCTGGGCCTGTGGGCCGCGCTGGTCGGCCCCGGCCGCACCGTCGACGAGGTCGCTGCCGCCACCGGCGTCGGGGGCCGCTACGCGCGGGAGTGGTGTGAGGCCATGGCGGTGAGCGGCTACCTCGAACACGACGACGGCCGCTTCCGGGTGGCCGACGAGGCCGTCCCCGTGCTCGCCGACCCGGACTCGCCGACCTACCTCCTGCCGCTGCTGCGGCAGATCGCGGGCGCGACGGCGTCGCTGCGCGGGCTCGAGGCGGCCTACCGCAGCGGCGGCGGGTTCGGCTGGGCCGAGCACGACCCCGACGTCCGTGACGCACAGGGCTCCGGCAACGCCGTGGCGTTGCGCGAGGCGCTCCCACGGTGGGTGGCCGAACACCTGCCGGACGTGGCGGACCGGCTCCGGGCCGGTGCCGGCCGGGTCGCCGACGTCGGCTGTGGGCACGGTTGGGCGGCGGTCGGGTTGGCGCGGGCGTTCCCGGCGGCGCGGGTCGACGCGTTCGACGTCGACGGCCCGAGCGTCGAGGCGGCACGGATCAACGCCGCGGGCCTCGCGGTCGAGGTCCACGACCGCCCGCTGACGCCCGGCGACGGCCCCTACGACCTGGTCGTCATGGCCGAGATGCTGCACGACGTCCCCGACCCGGTCGCGCTGCTGCGCACCGCCGCCACCTGCCTCGCCCCGGGCGGCGTGGTCTTCCTCGCCGACATGGCCGGGGCCGAGACGCTGCAGACCCCCGGCTCCGACCTCGAGCGGCAGCTGTACGGCTACAGCCTGCTGATCTGCCTGCCCGACTCCCTCGCCACGCCGGGATCGGCGGGCACCGGCACCGTCCTGCGCCCCGCCGTGCTCCGCGGCTACGTCGAGGCGGCCGGGTTGGAGGTGCTGGCGCAGCCGGCGATCGAGCACGACAGCTGGCGGTTCGCCATCCTGGGACGCGCCGACGTCTGACCCACGGCCCGGTTCGACCGGCCGTGCGAACTACCGTGACGGTCATGCGGGTGACAGGTCTCGGACACGCGTCGGCGCTCATCGAGACCCGGTACGGCCGGATCCTCACCGATCCGTGGGTCAACCCGGCGTACTTCGGCTCCTGGTTCCCCTTCCCGGACAACTCCGGGTTGGACTGGGACGAGATCGGCACGGCCGAGTACCTCTACGTCTCCCACCTGCACCGCGACCACTTCGACCCCGAGCACCTCGCGAAGCACATCAGCAAGGACACCCGCGTGCTCCTGCCTGCGTACGCGACGACCGAACTGCACGACCGGCTCGAGGACCTGGGGTTCCGTCACTTCGTCGAGACGGTGTCCGACGAGGTCCTCGAACTCGACGGCGGGTTGCAGGTCATGGTGCAGTCGCTGACCTCACCCACCGACGGTCCGATCGGGGACTCGTCGTTGTGGGTGTCGGACGGTGAGCACACCGTGCTGAACCAGAACGACGCCCGGCCCGGCGCCCTCGACGCGTTCAAGGAACTGGGCCCGGTCGATGCCTACCTGATCCAGTTCTCCGGGGCGATCTGGTACCCGATGGTCTACGAGATGCCGCGGCGCGGGAAGCAGGCGCTGGGGGAGCAGAAGCGGGAGCGGCAGTTCGACCGCACCCTGCGTTACATCGACGAGCTCGGGGCGCGGTACGTGTTCCCCACCGCCGGGCCGCCGTGCTTCCTCGACCCGGACCTCTGGGACTTCAACGACTTCGGCGACGACCCCGGCAACATCTTCCCGGACCAGTCGGTGTTCCTCGCCTGGCTGCAGGAGCAGGGGCACGACGAGGGACGCCTGCTGCTGCCGGGTTCGATCAGCGACCTCGCCGTCGACGGCGCGCCGGTGACCCACCCGTTCGACCCGGCCGAGGTGTTCGGGGAGCGGAAGCCCGTGTACCTCGAGGCGATGCAGGCGCGGCGTCAGCCGGAGGTCGAGGCGGCCAAGGCCACCTGGGCGCACCCCGAACTGGACCTGCTCGCGGAACTGCAGGCCTGGTTCCACCCGCTGCTGGCCGAGTCGACCCGGATGGCGGCCGGCATCGACGGCGGGATCCGGATCGTTGCACAGGACACCGATCGCGGTGACGTCGACCTGATCGTCGACTTCGTCGCACGCGAGGTGCGCCTTTACACCGGCGAGAAGGTCCGCTACGAGTGGCGCACCCAGCGGGCGTACCTCGAACAGCTGGTCCACGAGCACGAGATCGACTGGGTCAACAGCCTGTTCCTGTCCTGCCGGTTCTCCGCCAAGCGGATCGGGCCGTACAACGAGTTCGTCTACACGTTCTTCAAGTGCCTGTCCGACGAGCGGCTCAACTACGCCGAGGGCTGGTACGAGGAGCAGGACGAGGCGGTCGCGGCCGAGACCATCGAACTCGACGGCTGGGAGGTGCAGCGCCGCTGCCCGCACCTCAAGGCCGACCTGTCCCGGTTCGGCAACGTCGAGGACGGCCGGCTGACCTGCACCATGCACGGGTGGAAGTGGGACCTGGAGTCCGGGCGCTGCCTCACCAGCGTCGGTCAGGACATCCGCGCCGCCCGTCTCGGTGAACCCGTCCCCGTCGGCGCGCCGGCGGAGCACCCGGCCGAGGACACCCCCGACGAGCGCGGCCAGCACGACGACGAGACCGACTGACTGCCGACTGGCTCACTGACCGAATTCTGTGTACTTCTGCGGCCAGGGGCCGCAGAAGTACACAGAATTCGGTCCTTCCGGGTGGTCAGCCCGCGGCGAGCGCCGCCCGTGAGGCGACGCCTGCGAAGAAGCTCCAGACCAGGTCGGCGCCGTCGGGGCGGCCGACGTACCGGGCTTCCGGCCAGATGTGGCCGCCCCGCGCCCACACCGCGGTCTCGAGGACCGTGCCGGCGGTGCACGAGGTCCAGGTCCGCACCGTGGTCTCGCCGGCGCGGGCGACGCTCGGCGACCCCACGCACTGGTTGCGTGCGGTCCAGGTCTGCTCGAGGTCGGCCAGCACGGTCGCGACCGGTTGCGGGTCCTCGTGGGTGGGCAGCTCGGTGTCGTCGCCGAACACCCCGGCGAACAGGGGCACCGGCACGTCCGCGTCCGGGCACTCCGGAGTGGTCGGGGTCGCGCCGATGGTGGCGATCGCGGCGTACCGCGCGGTGTCGCGGCAGGCGATCGCGTACGCCAACCGGCCGCCGTTGCTGTAACCGAGCAGGTAGTTCGGCCCGGTGAGGCCGAACTGGTCCCGGACCGCGTCGTCGACCATCCCGACGAACGCGACGTCGTCGAGGCCCTTGGCGACCGCGAGGCCGCAGCACCCGTCGTCGTTGTTCCACGCCTGCTCGTAGCCGACCGGGTAGACGAGCACGGCGTCGCCGGACGCGACGTAGGGGATGAGCCCGTCGCGCAGTGACTCCTCGCCGGGGGTCGCGTTGCGGCCGTGCAGGCCGATGATCAGCGGCGTCGACGGTTCCACGGTGGTCGGCGCCAGGATCAGGTAGGTGCGGGGCACGCCGTCCTGGTCCAGCCGGCCGACCGACACCGCCACCCCGGCCGGCACGACGACGCCCGCCGTGACGTCGGTCGGGGTGGTGGTCGGCGTCGGGAACGGCGCGGCGGACGGGCGGTCCCCGCCGGCGCCGCTCGCACCGAGCGCGAGGGCGACACCTCCTGCGACCACGGCGACGACCGCGAGCACGGCGATCGCGATGATCCGGAGGCGGCCCACGCACCGATCGTGGCAGAGGGTGGGCCGGGGCGTCGGGTGGCTCCCGCGGGGCGAGGTCTGTCTCACCCGCTGCGCCGGATGTGGCGCGCGCCGCCGGACGGGGCACAGTGGATCTCGTGTCCCGCGCCGACGACGCCGCCCTGCCGCCTCCCGGCGTGCTCGGCGACCTGGTCGAGGCGCGGGCGGGCGACACCCGCCCGTTCCTGGTCGATGCCCGCGACGGCCGGACCCTGACCTTCGCCGACGTCGCCGACGCCTGCCGTGGGTGGCGCCGCCGACTCGTTGGTGAGCTCGGGGCGCCGACGGGCGGTCGGGTGCTGGTGCGGTGCGCCGACCCGCTGACCACGGCCGTCGCCCTGCTGGGGATCGCGTCGTCGGGGCGCACGGCCGTGCCGGTCGACCCCCGCGCCCCCGCCTCGGACGTCGCTCGCAGCCGCCGGGTGTCGGCCGCCGACCTCGCCCTGACCGACGCCGACGACTCGGGCGCCGGGTGGCACCGCATCGACCGGGTCGAGCCGCACCGGGACGGCGAAACTTGGCTACCGACCGACGACGAGGAGCTGCCGATCCCGGCGGGCGGCGGCATCGCCCTGGCGACGTCCGGCTCCACCGGTGCCCCCAAGCTCGTGCAGCTCGACGAGCGGCAACTGGTGTACGTGGCAACGATGGTCGCCCGTCACAACGCGCTCACCGAGGACGACCGCGGCTACAACCCGCTGCCGTTGTTCCACATCAACGCCGAGGTGGTCGCCCTCCTGGCCTCACTGGTGTCGGGTGCAACGCTCGTCCTCGACGCCCGCTTCCACCGGACCGGCTTCTTCGACCTCCTGCGTGAGCACGAGATCACGTGGGTCAACGGTGTGCCGGCGATCTGGTCGATCCTCTCCGGCGAATCCGTGCCGGAACCCCTGCCGTCGCTACGGTTCGTCCGCTCGGCGTCGGCTCCACTGCCGGCCGCGGTCAAGCGGTGGGTCGCCACCTCGCTCGGCGTGCCGGTCGTCGAGAGCTACGGCATGACCGAGGCCGCCAGCCAGATCACCGCCACCCCGCTCGACGGCTCGGCGCCCGCGGGCTCGGTCGGTCGAGGGGTCGGCACCGAGGTCGACGTCCGCGACGGCCGGGTGTGGATCCGTGGACCGGGCGTCGTCACCGCCTACGCCGACACCCCCGACGCGCCGGCCTCGCACTACGCCGCCCGCTTCGACGCCGCCGGCTGGCTCGACACCGGTGACATGGGAACCCTCGACGCCGACGGCTTCCTCACTCTCACCGGCCGCGCCGACGACGTCATCAACCGCGGCGGGGAACTGGTCTTCCCCCGCGAGGTCGAGGAGGTCCTGCACGAGGACCGGCGCGTGCGCGACGCCGTGGTCGTCGGGCGTCCGGATCCCGTCCTGGGCGAGGTGCCGGTCGCGTTCCTCGTGGTGCAACCGGAGTTCGCGGGTGAGGCCGACCAGGTGGCCGACGCCGCGCGGGCCCGCTGCGAGGCGGGGCTCTCCCGGTTCAAGCGACCGGTGGAGATCACGGTCGTCGACGACCTCCCGCGTGCGTCCACCGGCAAGATCAAGCGTCACGAGGTGCGGGCGTGACCGAGCCTGCGGCGACCACGCGCCCGAAGCGGCGCGCGCACGTCCACGAGATCGACGTCGTGCGGGTGCTGACGTTCGCGAGCGTCATCGCCGTGCACACCGTCGCGAACGTCAACGCGGGCGACCTGGTGTGGCCGAACGCGGTGCTGATGATGCTGCACTTCACGCGCTCGGCCTTCTTCGCGCTCACCGGGTTCGTGCTGACGTACCAGTACCTGGGCCGGCCGGTGCAGACCCGGAACTTCTGGCGTCGGCGGCTGACGCTCGTCGGGGTCCCGTACGTGACCTGGTCGGTGCTCTACACCGCGCTCGACCAGGTCGACCACCCGGCGGCGTCGCTCGGGGCGTTCGTCCAGAAGCTCTTGTTCAACATCGGGGTCGGCGACGCCTGGTACCACCTGTACTTCCTGCTGGTCAGCATGCAGATCTACCTGCTGTTCCCGCTGATCCAGTGGCTGGTCGAGAAGACCCGCGGGCACCACCTCGCGTTGCTGGTCGCGAGCGCGGTGCTGCAGTTCGGCGTGCTGTCGGCGATCCGCTACGGCAACCCCGGTCCGGGTTGGGCCTCGAAC
Source organism: Jatrophihabitans sp. YIM 134969 (assembly GCF_054456675.1). NCBI lineage: Bacteria > Bacillati > Actinomycetota > Actinomycetes > Jatrophihabitantales > Jatrophihabitantaceae > Jatrophihabitans > Jatrophihabitans sp. YIM 134969. Next base: position 94,400 of record NZ_JBTJEQ010000004.1, on the reverse strand, counting down.
ATCGTCACCTACAGCGACACGATCTTCGTCAGCTACCAGTTCTACGTCCTCGCCGGCGCGGTCGCGGCCACCCGCCTGGACGAGATCCGCGCCTGGGTCCCGGCCCACACCCGGGGCATCCTGCTGACCGTGGTCGGCACGGCCGTCCTCACCGAGGCGTTCTTCGCCCTCGAGGTCGCCACCGGCATGGGTGCGCAGCGCGCCGCGACCGTGTTGCAGCCGGCGATGTTCCCGTGGTCGATCGTCGCGACGGCGGGGCTGCTCTCCCTCGGGGTGCTCTGGTCGCGGTCGCACGCCGCCGACTCGACCCAGGCGCGGTGGCTGCGCACGGCCTCGGACCGGTCGTTCGGGGTGTTCCTCGTCCACCCCGCCGTGCTGTGGTTCCTGCTGTGGCTCGCGAGCGACCGCCTGGCGGACGTCCTCACGGGACCCGGTGCGACGGTCCTCGCCTACCTCGTCGTGGTCGTCGGCGCGGTCGGGTTCACCGAACTGGCGCGTCACACGCCGGTGAGCATGCCGCTCACCGGCCGGCCCTCGCTGGCGGAGGTCGAACGAGCGGAGGTCGCGAAGCGCTCCGGACCGCGCGCGAGCGCGGAACCCGCGGCCCCGTCACCACCTGCTCCGGTGACCGACCGGGCTGAACGGTGACCGGCGGCCTGGGATGTGACTGAAACCGCTCCCGGCTCCTAGCGACACCACATCTCACGAGTGCTTCACTCCTCCCCGTGAGCCGGTCGCAGGTCGTCGCTCGCGGGGTCGCCCTCGCGATCCTCGTCGGCTGCGTCCTGTCGGCCGTCGCCATCGCCGCACAGACCGCGGGCCGAGATCGGTCCGGCGGGACGCCGAGCATGGCCAGCAACGAGAAGGTCCAGGTCGCGATCGCGTCCGGCAAGTTGCTGTTCGTGGGCGCCTCGTACACCGTCGGCCTCGGCGCCACCGCGCCGCGCGCGGGTTACGCGCCGGTCCTCGCCGGCAACCTCGACCGCCGGTTCACCGTCGCCGCGGCCTCGGGCACCGGCTTCCTCAACCCGGGCTCGCGCCACCAGGGCACCTTCGCCCAGCGCATCGAGGCCCTGCCCGCGGACCTCGACCCCCGCATCGTGGTCATCCAGGGCGGCCGCAACGACGTCGGCTACCCCCAGCCGGCGCTCCAGGCCGCCGCCCGCGACACGATCACGCTGGCCCAGCACCGGTTCGCCCACGCCCAGGTCGTCGTGATGGGCCCGATCCCGTCGGTCGTCCCGGTCAGCCCCCGGCTGCTGGCGACCCGCAACGTCGTCCGCGCCGCGGCCCGCCAGACCGGCGCGGGCTTCGTCGACCCGATCGCGCAGGGCTGGATCACCCAGGAGAACGAGAGGCAGTTCGCCGGCCCCGTGCCCGCGCACCCGAACGACGCCGGGTACCGCTACATCGCGAACCGGTTGCTCGTCGACCTGCCCGCCGCCCTCGAGCAGTCACAGCCGCCGGTCGACGCCCCGAGCGACGCCCCCTTCGCCGGCGCGACCACCCTGGCCGACACCACCGGTCCGGCCGACACCACCGACCCGGTCGGCACCGAGCCCGCGCCGAGCGAGGGTGCGGGGGAGTCGACGCCCCGGCCCCGTGACGTCGACGCGGGCGGACCGCCGCTCCCGACTTCCAGCCCGAGCCCGAGCCCGAGCGCGTCGGGGCGTCCGGGTGACGCCTGAACGGTAGGGCCGGCGGGAGTCGAACCCGCACTGTCACGGACCTAAACCGTGCGCCTCTGCCTGTTGGGCTACGGCCCCGTCCGGTGAAGCTTAGGGCGTCTCAGACCGCGAGCTTCTTGCGCAGCGACGCGACGTGGCCGGTGGCCTTGACGTTGTAGAGCGCCTGTTCGACCGTGCCGTCGGCGCCGATGACGAACGTCGAGCGGATGACCCCCGTGACGGTCTTGCCGTAGAGCTTCTTCTCGCCCCACGCGCCGTACGCCTCGAGGACGCCCTTGTCGGGGTCGGACAGCAGCGGGAACGTCAGCGCCTGGTCGGCCACGAACTTCGCCAGCTTGGCGGGCTTGTCGGGGGAGATGCCGACGACGTCGAGGCCGGCGCCGCCGAGATCGGCGAGGTTGTCGCGGAAGTCGCAGGCCTCCTTGGTGCAGCCCGGGGTCGCGGCGGCCGGGTAGAAGTAGACGACGACCCGGCGGCCCGCGTAGTCGGCGAGGGAGACGTCGTGACCCTCGCTGTCGGGCAGCGTGAACGCGGGAGCGGTGTCACCGGGAGCGAGGCGGGTGGCGGACATGGCGTGACGGTAACCTGCTGTGAACGCGCCGGGACCCCGGTGTGTCCGCCCCGCCGCCACCCAGGAGCCTTGCGTGAGTCGTTCGCCCGACGAGGTCCAGGCGGAGATCGAGCGGACCCGGCACCAGCTCGCGAACACCCTCGACCAGCTCGCGACCCGCACCAGCCCGAAGCGGCTCGCGGACGACGCGAAGAACACCGTGCTCGAGACGCTCAAGACGCCCGCCGGCAAGGCCGTGGTCGGAGCGGTCGGCGCGGGCGTGGCCCTGTTGGTGGCGCTGCGCATCCGCCGCCACTTCAGCAACTAGTCCGCCGGGTCCCGAGGTTGCCCACCGCCGTCCTGCTGCTGTCCGCGCCGGACCGGCCGGGGCTGGTCCACGCCGCCGCGTCGTTCGTCCTCGACCACGGTGGCAACGTCGTCGCGGCCGAGCAGCACGTCGACGCCGACAGCGGCCTGTTCTTCCAGCGCATCGAGTTCGACACCGGCGGCCTCGGCCGTGACGTCGCCGCGGCGTTCGCGCCGGTCGCCGAGCGCTTCGGCTTCACCGCCGACGTCCGGTACCGCGACGACCGCCTCAAGCTCGCCCTGATGGCCAGCCGCGAGCCGCACGTGCTGTCCGACCAGCTCATGCGGTTCCGGGCCGGGGAACTGCCCGCCGACGTCGTGACCGTGATCTCGAACCACGCCGACCACGCCGATCTCGCCGCGTTCTGCGGGGTGCCGTACCACCACCTGCCGGTGACGGCCGAGACCAAGCCGAGCCAGGAACGCGAGGTGTTGGCGGTGCTGGAGGCCGCGGGCGCCGACCTGGTGGTGATGGCCCGCTACATGCAGATCCTCACGCCGACGCTGCTCGACCCCTTCGCCGGCCGGATCATCAACATCCACCACTCGTTCCTGCCGGCCTTCGCCGGCGCCCGGCCCTACCACCAGGCGCACCGCCGCGGCGTCAAGCTCATCGGCGCGACGGCCCACTACGCCACCGTCGATCTCGACGAGGGCCCGATCATCGCCCAGGACGTCACCCCGGTCTCGCACCGCGACTCCGTGACGGACCTGGTGCGTCACGGCCGCGACCTGGAGACGGTCGTGCTCGCCCGGGCGGTCCGCGCCCACCTCGAGCACCGGACCCTGGTGCACGGCGCCAAGACCATCGTCTTCGCCTGACCGCGCCCGAACGGGGCGTTCCGGCTGAGGGTTCACCGGCAGGACGAGCGTCACTCCGGACCGTCCAGGGCTTGACCGGACCCGTTCTGCGCTTAGGCTAACCTCGCCACGGTAAGGCTCACCTAACCCGCGACGGACGAGAGGACGGCTCGTGCTGCCCACCTTCGTCATCGGCCTCCGCGAAGGCCTCGAGGCGTCGTTGATCGTCGGCATCGTGCTGGCGTTCCTCAAGCGCAACGGCCGCGGTGACCTCATGCGGTGGGCGCTGCTCGGCGTCGGCATCGCGATCGCGCTGTGCACGTCCGGCGGGATCGCCCTGTACCTGGTCTCCGAGGACCTGCCGCAGAAGCAGCAGGAGGGTCTGGAGACGGTCGTCGGCGTCATCGCCGTCGCGATGGTGACCTACATGGTCGTCTGGATGAAGCGGCACTCCCGCGACCTGAAGAAGCAGCTCGAGGGCGTCGCCGGTGCGGCGCTCGCCCAGGGCTCGGCGTGGGCGCTGGTCGCGATGGCGTTCCTCGCCGTGCTGCGTGAGGGCTTCGAGACCGCCGTCTTCCTGGTCGCGGCCTTCAACGGCGCGTCCAACCGGGGCTCGGCGAGCGGCGGGGCGCTGCTCGGCATCGGGCTCGCCGTCGCGCTCGGCTACGGCATCTACCGCGGTGGCGTCCGGATCAACCTCTCGAAGTTCTTCCGGGTGACCGGCTTCGTGCTCGTGCTGGTCGCGGCCGGTCTGGTGCAGACCGCGTTCCGCACCGCCCACGAGGCCGGCTGGATCAACATCGGCCAGCAGGCGACCGTCGACCTCTCGGCCGTCATCGACCCCGGATCGGTGCAGAGTGCACTGATCACCGGGATGCTCGGCATCCAGCCGCAGCCCACGCTCATCGAGTTCGTCGCCTGGCTGCTCTACCTGGTCCCGCTCGGTCTCTACGTCGCCTGGCCGCAGGGCAAGGGTCTTGCTCGCCGCACGATCGCCGGACTGGTCGCGGCCGCCGCCGTGGTCACCGGCGTCGTGGCCGGCGCCATCGCGCTCGCGGCTCCGGCGCTCCCGGCGTCCGCCCTCGCGCTCACCGCGCCGGTCACCGCCACCAGCGGTCCGGTCGGCGACCTCACCGTCACCGTCGAGGACGGCCGGGTGCGGCTGCCGGCGGTCGACCCCGTGACCGGCGCCGTCGGTGCCGAGACCACGCTGCCCACCACGATCGGCGCCTCGCAGTCGGTCGACGGTGTCCGGGTCTCGACCTACACCGCCTCGCTGCCCGCCACCACGGAGACCGGTCAGCTGACCTTCGACCAGATCGCCGCGCTCAACGGCGGCCGGCTCCCGCTGGGCGTGCGCGGCGCGACCGCTCCCGCGTCCGGCACGGTCGCGACCACGACGACCGAACGCGTCGACGTCGCGGTGCAGGTGGCCGAGGCGTCCCGGCGCATCGTGGACGTCAGCTGGACCGCTGACGTCCGGGTCGTCGTGCAGGGGGCGACCGGCGAGGTCGTCGTCGCTCCGAGCCCCGCGCCGAGCGCGAACCTCTCCGACACCGCCGCCCGCGACGCCCTCGCCGCGGCCCGCACCGCGGACGCCGCCGTCGCCGACCGCGACAGCGAGCGCTCCGCCGCCACGCTGCTCGCCGTGGTCGCGGTGGCGCTGGCGGTCGTCGCGATCGCGGTGTTCGCCGCCGACCTCCGTCGTCGCCGGCGTACTCCACCACCCGCGGACGCCGCCGTCACCGACCGCCCCGCCGCGTCGCCCCCGGCCGAGGCCGGCGTGCGCGCCGAGACCCTGACCTCCTGAGACCCCGATCCACGTCCCGCTGTTCCACGTTCCGAAGGGCAACCGAGTCCATGCCGTCCAGCCGCGCCACCCGCGTGGTCGTCGCCGTCGCGACGTCCCTGTTCGCCGTCAGTGGCCTCGCCGCCTGCTCGTCCGGGGGTGACTCCGGGAGTTCCGGCGCGAAGTCGACCTCCAGCACCTCCGACACGGTGAAGATCACCCTGTCGCAGAGCGGGTGCAAGGCCGAGTCCGACAGCTACGACGCCGGCGCGCTGACCTTCACGGTCGAGAACACCGACGCCACCGGGTCCACCGAGCTCGAGCTGCGCCTCGGTGAGCGGATCATCGGCGAGAAGGAGAACCTCCCGCCGGGGTTCAGCGGCAGTTTCTCGCTGCAGATGCAGCCCGGCGACTACACGCTGTACTGCCCCGGCACCGACAAGCCCGAGAACCCGCTGACCATCAGCGGTACGGCCCAGACCTCGGCCGGCACCGACACCGCGGCGCTGCTGCAGCAGGGTTCTGCGGACTACGGCCAGTACATCGAGCTGCAGGCGGGCCTGCTGGTCGAGAACACCCAGCCGCTGGTCGACGCCATCGAGGCGGGCAACCTCGCCGACGCCCAGGCCGCGTACGCCAAGGCCCGCGCCTACTACGAGCGCATCGAGCCGGTGGCCGAGTCGTTCACCAGCGGCAACCAGAACCTCGATGCCGACATCGACGCCCGTGAGGGTGACGTCCCGGCCGACCAGTTCCGTGGCTTCCACCGCATCGAGAAGGGTCTGTGGCAGGCGAAGTCGACGGCCGGTCTCGTGCCGGTCGCGACCGAGCTGCAGACGAACGTCACCAAGCTCGACGGACTGGTCAAGGGCCTGACCTACCAGCCCGCCGAGATCGCCAACGGCGCGGTGAGCCTGCTCGACGAGGTCGCGCAGAACAAGGTCACGGGCGAGGAAGAGCGCTACTCGCGCATCGACCTGCTCGACTTCGCGTCGAACGTCGAGGGTGCCCAGCAGGCGTTCGCGAACCTGCAGCCCGGCCTGACCAAGATCGACCCGGCGATCGTCTCGACGATCACCTCGGAGTTCGACGCCTGCCTGGCCGCGCTCGACAAGTACAAGGACACCGCGAACCCCTCGGGTTTCGTGAACTACAACGAGCTGACCCCGGCCGACGTCACCGCGCTCTCGCAGGCCGTCCAGGCGCTGCAGGAGCCGCTCTCGCAAATCGCGGGCAAGGTCGTCACCGCGAGCTGACATGAGCGACGACGACACGGTTGCGCAGAGCAACGATCCCGGCAAGCGCAGTGGCACCAGCCGCCGTCGCTTCCTCGGGTGGTCCGTCGGCGGGGCCGGAGCGGTGGCCGCCGGCGCCGCGGGATTCGGCGTCGCCAAGGCGACGGACGCCGGCGCCTCGCCGACGTCCCCGTCGCCGCAGCACGTCGCGTTCTACGGCGAGCACCAAGCGGGCATCGCGACGCCCGCCCAGGACCGGTTGGCGTTCGCGGCGTACGACGTCCGCACCGCCGACCCGATGGCGCTGCAGGTCCTGCTCGCCAAGTGGGCGGCCGCGGCGTCACGCCTGACCCAGGGCGAGCCGATCGGCTCGATCGAGACCGCGCCGCAGAATCCTCCGATCGACACGGGGGAAGCTCTCGGGGTCGGCCCGTCGAACCTCACCGTGACCGTGGGCTTCGGGCCGTCGTTGTTCGACGACCGGTTCGGGTTGCAGGACCGTCGGCCGGAGGCGTTGGTCGACCTGCCGTCGTTCGCCGGTGACGCCCTGGACCCGGTGCGCTCGGGCGGCGACCTGTGCGTGCAGGCCTGCTCGGACGACCCGCAGGTGGCCTTCCACGTCATCCGCAACTTCAGCCGCATGGGTCGTGGTGTGGTCACGATGCGCTGGTCGCAGTTGGGGTTCGGCCGGACGTCGACGACCTCGTCGGCGCAGTCGACCCCGCGGAACCTCATGGGGTTCAAGGACGGCACCAACAACATCAAGTCCGAGGACACCGACACGATGTCGGGCCACGTCTGGGTCGGCGACGACACCGACCAGCCGTGGATGACCGGCGGCTCGTACCTCGTCGCGCGCCGCATCCGGATGTTCATCGAGAGCTGGGACGCCGACTTCCTCGCCGACCAGGAGGCGGTGTTCGGTCGCTCGAAGGTCAGTGGCGCGCCGCTGACCGGGACGCAGGAGTTCGACGCCGTCGACCTCACCGCGGCGAAGGGTGGCCAGCCGGTCATCGCCCCCGACGCCCACATCCGGTTGGCCGCCCCCGAGACCAACAACGGCGCGAAGCTGCTGCGGCGCGGCTACTCGTACACCGACGGCAACGACCCGCAGACCGGGGCGCTCGACGCCGGCCTGTTCTTCATCGCGTTCCAGAACGACCCGCGCACCGGGTTCATCCCGGTGCAGACGCGACTGGGCCAGCACGACGCGCTCAACGAGTACATCCGCCACGTCGGCAGTGGCATCTGGGCCGTCCCGCCGGGGCTGTCCGCGCCGGGCGACTGGTACGGCAAGTCGTTGTTCAAGGTGTCCTGACCCTGGTTGTTCGGGTTGTGTTCGAGGCGGTCGTTCACAGGATCCGCCTGGTCATCGCTCAGGGTTCATCTCGCCGCCAGCGGTTCTCTCGTTCCTGCCGGGCCTTCCCGCCCGCTGGACACGAGGAGACACCACCATGGACCGGGACGCCCCGCAGGACCCGCAGCAGTCCCTCCAGCCCGACGACGGCTCCCGACCGAGCACCCCGGCTCCGCCGGACGGCCACACCTCGCCGGTGCCGCCGTCGTCCGCCGGGTGGTCGGCTCCCGCACCCGGGTCCCGCCCGGCGATCGGGTCGATCTGGACGCCGCCACCGGCCGCGCCGTACGACTGGTCGCAGCAGGGCCACCCGGCGGGGAGCGCCTACCCGCCGCCGCCCGCCTACCCGCCGCCCACCTGGACGGCTCCGACCCAGGCCGTTCCCGCCGCCGTCGCGCCGAAGCGGCGCACCGGCCGCGTGCTGGTCGCCGGTGCCGCCGCCCTGGCCCTCATCGGCGCCGGTGTCGGCATCGGCGCCGCGGTCGACCCGGGCACGAGCACGCCGTCGGCCGCAGGTGCCACCGCCGCCCCGAACTCCGACACCCGTCCCGACCGCCAGTTCCCGGGCTTCGGCTCCGGTGTCACGCCGGGCGAGGGTGGGGACGGCACGAACGGGTCCGACGGTGTCCCCGGGGGTACGGACGGAACGGGTTCCGACGGTGGCAGCACCGGCACGTCGAACAGCGTGAAGTCCGACGCGACCGATGCCCAGAGCCGGGGCGTCGTGGTCATCGACACCGTGCTCGGCTACCAGAACGCGCAGGCGGCCGGGACCGGGATGATCATCGGCTCCGACGGCACGGTGCTGACCAACAACCACGTCGTCGAGGGCTCGACCTCGATCCGGGTCACCGTGATCAGCACCGGGCGGACCTACAACGCCACCGTCGTCGGGACCGACGCGAGCGACGACGTCGCGGTCATCAAGCTGACCGGCGCCTCGGGCCTCGCGACCGTCACGACCGACACGACCTCGAACATCGCCGCGGGCACCTCGGTCGTCGCGGTCGGCAACGCCGGCGGGACCGGATCGCTCACCGCGGCCACGGGCACGGTCACCGCGACCGGGCAGTCGATCACCGCGACCGACGAGGACGGCGCCAACGCCGAGCAGTTGCAGGGTCTGCTGCAGACGAACGCCGCGATCGAGGCGGGCGACTCCGGCGGCCCCCTCTACGACGCGCAGGGTGAGGTCGTCGGCATCAACACCGCCGCCGCGACCACCAGCAGTGGAGCGACGGCCGCGGGCTACGCCATCCCGATCGGCGACGCGCTCACCATCGCCCAGCAGATCGTCTCCGGCACGGCGTCGGACACCGTCACCATCGGGTTGCCCGCGTTCCTCGGTGTCTCGCTCGCCCAGCAGCAGACGGGCGACGGCGCCACCGTCGCGGGCGTCGTCGACGGCCTGCCCGCCGCCGGCGCCGGTCTGGTCGCGGGGGACACCATCACCGCGATCGACGGCACGCGCATCGGATCCGCCGACGACCTGTCGGCCGCGATGGCGAAGCTCGCGCCCGGCGACTCGGTGTCGCTGACCTGGACGACCGCCGCCGGTCAGTCGCAGTCCGCGACGGTCACCCTCGTCGAGGGCCCCGCCGCCTGATCGATCAGGTGCGGGGTTGCGGGACGCTGCGGCCGCCGGCGCGGTAGAGCGAGCCCGGCAGCCCGTGACCGACGCCCTTCTCGGTGGCCGCGGCGGCGTCGAGGACGGCGTCGAGGTCGATGCCGGTGGCGACGCCGGACTCCTCGAGCATGTAGACCAGCTCCTCGGTCGCGATGTTGCCGCTGGCGCCCGGGGCGAACGGGCAGCCGCCGAGGCCGCCGACGCTGGCGTCGAGGCTGGTCACGCCCGCCTGGACGGCGGCGAGGGCGTTGGCGATGCCGGTGCCGCGGGTGTCGTGGAAGTGCACGCCGATGTCTGTACCGGCCCGGTCGCGGTCGGCGAGCATCTCGCGGGCGTCCTCGACCAAGTCGACGACCCGGCGGGGGGTGGTGGTGCCGATGGTGTCGCCGAGAGCAAGCGCGTCGGCGCCGCGTCCGACGGCTTCGGCCAGCACCCGCACGGTGTCGGCGGACGGGGTGCGGCCCGCGAACGGGCAGTCCCACGCCGTCGCGACGATGACCTCGAGCGCGCCGCCCGCGGCGTGGGCGAGGTCGGCGATCTCGCCGATGAGGGCGATGGAGTCGTCGGTGCTGCGGCCGACGTTGGCCAGGCTGTGCTCGTTCGAGGCCGACACCACGTACTCCAGGTTCACCAGCCCGGCGGCGATGGAGCGCTTGGCGCCGTTCACGCTCGCGACCAGCGAACTCCAGTGGATGTCCGGGAAGCGCTGGACGAACTCGGCGACCTGCTCGGCGTCGGCCATGCTCGGCACGGCGCGCGGTGAGACGAAGCTGGTGGCCTCGATGCGCCGGGCGCCGGTCCGGGTCAGCGCCTCCAGCATGGCGGCCTTGTCGCTCCACGCCATCGGCGCCTCGATCTGCAGGCCGTCGCGCGGGCCGACCTCACGGATGTCCACGGCGACCGGCAGCACGAGTGACGTCACGCCGTCATCGTAGGGTTCTCCCATGCCCCAGGCCGAGGTGTTCGCTGCCGGGATCACCCACCACGGCGAGGGCGCGGTGTGGTGGCCCGGCACCACCGCGTGGCCGACCGGTCACCTGCGCCTCGTCGACGGTTACGAGGGTGAGCTGGTCGACCTGTTCCCGGACGGCACCCGCCACCGGACCCAGGTCGGTCGGTTCGCCGCCTGCGTCCGGCCGCGGGTCGGCGGGGGAGCGGTGGTCGGGACCGAGCGTGGCTTCGCGCTGCTCGACGCGACCGGAACGTTGCACCCAGCAACAGAGCTGCTGCCCGACGACATCCGCATGAACGACGGCGGCTGTGACCCCGCGGGCAACTTCTGGTGCGGCTCGATGGCGTGGGACGGCCGCGAGGGCGCCGGAACCCTCTATCGCCTCGACGATTCCGGCGACGTCACGGTGCAGCTGCAGGACGCCTCGGTCGCCAACGGCCTCGACTGGGCACCCAACGGCACGACCGTGTTCTGGAACGACACCCCGACCCAGACGGTCTGGCAGTTCGACTACGCGTGGGACGTCGGCCTGGTCAACCGTCGGCCGTTCGTCCACATCGACCCCGACGACGGCGGTCCCGACGGCCTCACGGTCGACCGCACCGGTGCGGTGTGGGTCGCGATGTGGGGCGGAGGCGCGGTCCGGCGGTACGACGTCGACGGCCGTCTGGACACCGTGGTGGACGTCGGTGCCCGGCAGGTGAGCTCCTGCACGATCGGCGGCACCGACCTCGACCGCCTGTACGTCACGACGTCGCGCGAGAACCTCGACGACGGTGACGACCCCCTCGCGGGTTCGGTGTTCACCCTCGACCTCGGCGAGTCGTTGGGGAGCCCCGCCCGTCCGTACGGCGGCTGACCGCCCGCGTGGCTACGTCGCGCTGACCCACCGCTGACACCGTCACTACAGTGACGGCGGTGACCTCCGGCAACGTTTCCGCCGCCCTCGGCCCCGTCGTCCACCCCGTCACGCCCGCCGGACAGTGGTGGCGCGACGCCGTCATCTACCAGATCTACCCGCGGTCCTGGGCCGACGCGGACGGCGACGGCATCGGCGACCTGCCGGGCATCACGGCGCGGCTGCCTCACCTACGTGACCTCGGCGTCGACGCGGTCTGGCTCTCGCCGTTCTACGTCTCCCCGCAGAACGACGCCGGCTACGACGTCGCCGACTACCGCGACGTCGACCCGCGCTTCGGCACCCTCGCCGACGCCGACGCGATGCTCGCGCGCGCCCACGAACTCGGCTTGCGGGTGCTGGTCGACCTGGTGCCCAACCACTCGTCGTCCGAGCACCCGTGGTTCCGCGCGGCGCTCGCCGCCGGGCCGGGAAGCCCCGAGCGTGCGCGGTACGTCTTCCGTGACGGCCGCGGCCCGGACGGGGACGAACCGCCGAACAACTGGGTGTCGGTGTTCGGCGGGCCGGGCTGGTCGCGCGTGCCCGACGGCCAGTGGTACCTGCACATCTTCGACGTCACCCAGCCGGACCTCGACTGGACCAACCCCGAGGTGCGGGCGGAGTTCGAGTCGATCATCCGGTTCTGGCTCGACCGCGGTGTCGACGGCTTCCGCATCGACGTCGCCCACGGCCTGGTGAAGAAGGACGGCCTGCCCGACGGCCCGACCCGGCAGGACCACACCGGCGAACCGACCGGCAACCAGCCGATGTGGGACCAGCCGGGCGTCCACGAGATCTACCGCTCGTGGCGCCGGATCACCGACTCCTACGCGGTTCCGGGCGAGGACGCCGACCGCATCCTGTGCGCCGAGGCGTGGGTGCAGCCGGCCGACGCGATGGCCCGCTACATCCGACCCGACGAGCTGCACCAGTCGTTCAACTTCGACTTTCTCATGACCTCGTGGATCGCGCCCGAGTTCCGGTCTGGCATCACCGCGTCGCTCGAGGTGGCCGACGAGGTCGGGGCGCCGCAGACGTGGGTCATGAGCAACCACGACGTCGTCCGGCACGCCTCCCGGTTCGGCTTCCCGCCGAAGCCGGGGTTGCACGGCATGAAGGGGATCGGCGCGGACGACCCGCAGCCCGACGCCGTCCTCGGCCTCGCCCGTGCCCGCGCGATCACCACGGCGATGCTCGCCCTGCCCGGCTCGGCCTACGTCTACCAGGGCGAGGAACTCGGCCTGCCCGACGTCACCGACCTGCCCGACGACGTGCGTCAGGACCCGACCTGGATCCGTTCGGGGCGTACCGAACGCGGCCGTGACGGCTGCCGGGTCCCGATCCCGTGGGAGGGCGACGCGCCGTCGTTCGGCTTCGGGCCTTCGGAGAACTCGTGGCTGCCCCAGCCCGCCCGCTACGGCGGTCTCGCGGTCGACCGGCAGACCGGTGTCCCCGGCTCGACGCTGGAGCTCTACCGGGCGCTGTTGCGCGAACGCCGCGACCGCGGGCTCGGGCGTGGCGCGTTGCAGTGGGTCGACGGCTACCCGGACGACGTGCTCGCGTTCGCGATCACCCCGGAAGACAGCGCCCGACAGGTCGTGGTCGTGGTCAACATGGGCACCACCCCGGTCGGCCTGCCCGCGGGTCGTGAGGTCCTGCTCGCGAGCGGCCCTCTCGACGGCGACCAGATCCCGCCCGACGTGGCCGTCTGGACCGTCGCGAGCTGACCCTCGGGTCGCCGCGGGGCGGAGGTGCGTCACCTGCTGTTCACCCGGCTTGCGCAGGCTGAGGTCATGAGCGCCGAAGGTTGGTACCGCGACCCGTTCTCGACCCACGAGGACCGCTGGTTCTCGGCCGGCCTCCCGACCGCGCTGGTGCGCGACGGCGAGGTGGAGGGTCAGGACGCGCCGCCGGAGCCGACGTGGGCGGGCGAGCTGGAGCGACCGGCCGGCGACGAGGACCCTGCGGCCGGGACCGGGCTGCACCACGACGACGAGCGGGACTTCGAGGCGGGCCGCGCCACCGACGTCCAGAGCATCACGGGTCGCGACGCGGAGTAGCCGGCGTGCCGGCGGCCTGGGCGATCCACGCGCGCGCGACGCGGGTGAGGTCGTCGTCGGAGGCGTCCTCGAAGGCCTGCAGGTGCAGGAAGTGACGGGCGAGCGTGAGGCCGAGCAGGCTGCTGACCGTGAGGGCGGCGCGGAGCTCGGCGTCCTCGCCGCCGAGGCCCCGGGCGAGGTTCGTGACCCGGTCGTCGAGGTACTCGCGCATCGAGGCCGTCGCCTCGGGGACGGTCAGCATCGAGCGGACGAGGGCGGTCATCTCCGGCGGCAGGCCCGCCAGGCGTTTGTCGACGACCGCCTGCAGGTGCGTCTCGACGTCGTCGGCATCGGCGTCGTCCCACTGGATCGCGCTGGTGAACAGTGCGGCCTTCGAGCCGTGGTGCTGCATGACCAGTGAGGGGTCGACGCCGGCTCGGGCGGCGACGGCGCGCACGGTCGTCGCCTCGTAGCCGTGGCGGCCGAACTCCTCCCGGGCCGCGGCCAGGATGCGGCGCGCGGTCTCGGCGCGTCGCGCGGCGCGGGTGCCCTCGGACGACGTCACGCAACTCACTCTACCGGTGTTGAGCGAAGGGGCTACGGTCGACTCAACGGCTGATGAGCGAACGGGAGGGTGACATGACGGAACCGGAGGGCCGGACGGCGCTGGTCGTGGGGGCGTCGCGGGGGATCGGACTGGGGCTGGTCGAGCGCTTCCTGGACGACGGCTGGCGGGTGGTCGCCACCACCCGCACCCACCCGGGTGAGTTGCCGGCGCTCGCGGCGCGGTCGGAGGGACGGCTGGAGCTCGAGACCGTCGACATCGACGAACCCGACCAGGTGGGTGCCCTGCACGACCGCCTCGCCGGCCGGAGCTTCGACCTCGTGTTCGTCAACGCCGGCGTCACCCACGAGCGCTCGGAGACCGTGGCCGACGTCGCGACCGACACCTTCGAGCGGTTGATGGTGACGAACGCCCTGAGCCCGATGCGCTTCGTCGAACGCTTCCAGGACCTGGTGCCCCCGACCGGCACGATCGGGGTGATGTCGTCGGGGCAGGGGAGCATCACGAACAACACCCGCGTCACCGGCTGGGAGCTCTACCGCGCCAGCAAGTCGGCGCTGAACCAGCTCATGCGCAGCTTCGCCGCCCGCCACCCCGACGACCCGCGCACCCTGCTGCTCATGGCGCCGGGCTGGGTGCGGACGGAGATGGGCGGTGCGGACGCCGGCCTGTCGGTGGAGGAGAGCAGCCGCGGCGTGGTGAGCACCATCGAGGCCAACGCGGGGCACGGCGGGCTGCAGTTCCTCGACCACCGGGGCGCCACCGTCCCCTGGTGAGTGCCGCCTCCGGTACTCCGCGGGCCGGGAGGGCACACTGGGACCCGTGAGTTCCGAGGTGTCGGACCAGACGCCCATCGCCGAGCCGTCCGACCTCGCGTCGTCCGGCCCGGCCGGCCCACCCTCGACCGGGACTCCGACACCGTCCGACCCCGCCTCCGCGGGCGACCCGGCCGAGGCCGGCGGGCGTCCGCACCCCGCGGTCAAGCACACCGGCATGGTCGGGCTCGCGGTCGGCGCCCTCGGGGTGGTCTTCGGCGACATCGGCACCAGCCCGCTCTACGCGCTCAAGACCGTGTTCTCGATCGACGACGGCGCGGTGCGGGCCACGCCCGACGACGTCTACGGCGTGATCTCGCTGGTCTTCTGGTCCATCACCATCGTGGTGTCGATCAAGTACGTCGCCTTCATCCTGCGCGCCGACAACGACGGCGAGGGCGGGATCATGGCGTTGGCGGCTCTCGTCCGCCGCGGCGAGAACGTCGACCCCCAGACCGGACGGGTCAAACGCAGCCGGGCGAAGCTCGTCGGCATCTCGATGTTTCTCGGCGTGCTCGGTGCTTCCCTGTTCTACGGCGACAGCATCATCACGCCGGCCATCTCCGTGTTGTCAGCCGTCGAGGGCATCGAGGTCACGGCACCGGACCTCGCCGACGTCGTGCTGCCGATCGGCATCGCCGTGCTCGTGGTGCTGTTCGTGGTGCAACGGTTCGGCACCCACCAGGTCGGGCGGTTGTTCGGCCCGGTGATGATCGTCTGGTTCGTGGCCCTCGCGGTAACGGGCATCCCGCACATCGTCGACGGCCCCGGCATCCTGCGCGGCCTGTCGCCGACCTACGCCCTGCTCTTCGTCACCGACCACCTCTACATCGCGTTCATCGCGATGGGTGCGGTGGTCCTGGTCATCACCGGCGCCGAGGCCCTCTACGCCGACATGGGTCACTTCGGCCGACCGCCGATCCGGCGGGCCTGGTTCTTCCTCGTGTTCCCGGCGCTGACCCTCAACTACCTCGGGCAGGGGGCGCTCATCCTTGACGACCCGTCCGCGGTGTCGAACCCGTTCTACCTGATGCTGCCGAGTTGGGCGCAGATCCCGATGGTGGTGCTGGCGACCCTCGCCACGCTCATCGCGAGCCAGGCCGTCATCTCGGGCGCGTTCTCGGTCTCCCGCCAGGCGGTGCGGCTCGGGTTCCTGCCGCTCATCACGGTCAAGCACACCTCCGAACGCGAGATGGGCCAGATCTACGTCCCGGTCGTCAACTGGTTGCTCTTCGGCGGCGTCACGATCCTCATCGTCGCCTTCCAGTCGTCGGACAAGCTCGCGACGGCCTACGGCCTCGCCGTGACCGGCACGCTGATCCTCACCACGACGCTGTTCCTCGTCGTGGCCGCGACCCAGTGGGGCTGGAAGGTCTGGCAGCTGACGATCCTCGCGGTGGTCTTCGGCGGGCTCGAGCTCACGTTCTTCGCGGCCAACCTCACCAAGGTGGTGCACGGCGGTTGGCTGCCGCTGGTGGTCGCGATCATCGTGGTCACGGTCATGACGACGTGGCAGCGCGGACGTCGCATCATCACCAAGCGCCGCAAGGACCTCGAGGGCTCCCTGCAGGAGTTCGTCGACCACCTCAACCTCGAGCCGTGCAGCCGGGTCCCGGGGACGGCCGTGTTCCCGCACCCCACGAAAGAGACGACCCCGCTCGCCCTGCGCGAGAACTTCGACTTCAACCACGTCCTGCACGAGAAGGTCGTCATCGTCTCGGTCCTGCCCCAGAACGTGCCGCACGTGCCGGTCGAGGAACGGATCACCGTCGACAACCTCGACCACCTCGACGACGGCATCGTCCACGTCGCCATGCGCTTCGGCTTCCAGGACGACCAGGACATCCCCGCGATGCTGCGCCGGGCGAGCGGCACGGCGCCGGAACTCGACCTCGACGTCGACAACGCCTACTACTTCCTGTCGCGCATCTCCGTGCAGGAGGGTGACGACCACTCCATGCCCCGCTGGCGCAAGCGGTTGTTCGTGGGGCTCGCGCACAACGCGACCAACCCGGCCGAGTACTTCATGCTCCCCGACGACCGCACCGTGGTCATGGGCGCGCACGTCGACCTCTGACGGTCAGAGGAGGCCGGCGCCGAACCGACCACCGGCGGCGGGGAAGGCCCACACGCCGGTCGAGGTGTGGGTCGTGAACTCGTTGAGGCGGTCGGATCGCAGCATGCGTTGCAGGACCGGCGCGAACTGCGACCGTGGGTCCGCGACCCACGCCATGAACAACAGGCCCGTGTCGCGAGAGCCCGCCGCTGTCAGCCCGTCGTCGTAGTCGTAGCTGTTGCGGAACATCGTCGCGCCCGAGTTCGCAGCGGGCGCGGTGAGACGGACGTGGCTGTCTTCCGGGATCAGCAGCTGGCCGTTGGCGTCGACGGCGGTGAGGTCGACGTCGCTGGTGGGTGAGCCGCCCGACAGCGGCGCGCCGTCATCCTCCCGGCGGCCGATGACGATCTGCTGATCGGCGGTGGTCATCGCCGACCAGCGTGCGACGTCGACGCGGATGCGCCGGAAGCAGAGGAAGCTGCCGCCCCGCAGCCACTCCGGCGCGGTGTCGACCACAGTGACAGTGCGGTGGAACTCAGGTGAGCCGACGACGGGATTACCGGTGCCGTCGACGAATCCGAGAGGATTGCGCACGCGTGACTGGGCGTCACGAGGACCGACGTGTCCCGATCGCAACCAGCGCGGCCGCGCTGCCCCCTGCGATGCACCGAGGAACGTGTCCAGGGACTCGGACGCTGCGCCTTCAGAATCGGCGGTCACCCTCAGCAGCAGATCGCCGTGCGAGGTGCTGCGATCCAGACCCGTATCCGGAAGTGTGGTCAGCGCTGGGGGTTTCCGAGCTGCGAGGCCGAACCGTTCGTCGAAGACCGACTCCCCGAACCCGAGCTGCGCGGTGGCATCGACTCCGACCGAAACGGTCGTCCACCGCTCCAGCAGCGCCGCGAGTGCCGCCGGATCGGTCGTGACGACGTCCAACGCCGCGAGGCGCAGGAAGGGCCGCCTACCGGTGACCGGGTCGCTGCCGCCGTCGCCCGACGGCCGGTCGCCGGTGACCGTCTTCGAGTCCCCGGCCCGGGCGCCCGCCTCTGCCTCACGGTGGGGTGCGAGTCCCCAGCCGACTGCTCCGCCCACGACGCCGGCACCGAGGGCTGCAGCGCCAGCGAGCGCGGATCGACGGGTGACGGTTGGGAGGCCGTGAGGCATGGTCCGGACTTTCGGCTGTAGCGGCGGACAGGACGATCCCGCGAAATTACATCATGTGTTTCGCGCAATTCCGGCAAATGCCGTCCAGTCGCCCCGAAACCTCAGTCCCTGAAGCACTTTCCCTGCTGTGCAATCCATTGCCACCACTGATCCTTGTTCTTTCTCATTGCTCGTGCTTAAGTGCGGCACCGCGTTCGCCATGGACGCGGTCGGCTCAGATCGAGGAGTTCCCGTGCGAGCGGTGCGACGTGGTGCGCTGGCAACGGCTGCGCTGGTGGTGGCCTCGGCGAGTGTCGCGGGGCCGCTGCCGGCCGGCGCTTCGACCGTTGCGCCGGTCGCGCGATCATCCCGCTCCGACATCGCCCGTCCGGCAACGGGCCGGTCGGCGCCGACCCAGGCGCCGCCGTCCGCGGCACGATCGGGTTCCTCTAGTACGACCTCGACGTCCGGCCGTCATCGTCACCTGGACCGTCCGCTCACGGCACCGGCTGCCATCCCCAGCGCCGGATGCACGACTCCTCCGGCGGTGGGCAACGTGCGCGCCGTCGCCGGGGACGACCAGATCACCGTGTCCTGGGACGCTCCGACGACCGGGGCCAGCTCGATCACGGGCTACGTCGTACGTGAGGTGAGCGGGGCCGCGCCGGGACTCGCGCGTGCGACGGCCCGCAGCACGCGATCGGTCACGGTCACGGGAACTGCCGCTGGGAGCCCGACGGTCATGGGCGTGTCGGCAGTGAACTCCTGTGGTCGCGGGGTGGCGGCTCCCGCGCCTGCTGTCACGCCGACGGGCTCCACAGCGACGTACGCCGGCGCCGTGCTCGCCGATGGCCCGTCGGCGTACTTCCGGCTCGGAGAGCGTGACGGCGGGGTGGTGGCCGATTCCGGTGTGGCGGCGGCGGACGCCGCGTTGTCGGCCGATGCGGTCCTGGGGCGTCCGGGTGCGCTGTTGACCGATCCAGGCACGGGGGTCGCGACGCCGGGTTCGTACCAGTCGATCCTCGCGAGCCCCTCCACTCTGCCCACGGGCAACGCGGCTCGTACGGCCTCGGTGTGGGTCAACACCAGCACAGCGACCTCGTCGACTGCAGTGGTCGGTTGGGGCGACCCGGCGAACGGTGGGGAGGAGTTCGCGGTGGGCGTGCGGGCCGCCGGTATCACCCTCGACCAGGGGTACGGCCGGGTCACGGTGTTCCGGACCGACCACCCGGTGACCGACGGGCAGTGGCACCAGGTCGCGCTGAGCTACGACGGCACGACCGTCCGCGCGTACCTGGACGGCCGGGCGCAGGGGAGCGCGACACCGGACGGAGGGCTCGCCACGGTCGGTAGTCAACTGAGCCTGGGGGTCGATGCGCTTCAGTTCGGCTACTACGTCGGTGACCTGCAGGACCTGGCCGTCTTCCCCTCCGCTCTGTCGGCCGACCGCATCGCCGCCGAGTACGCCTTGTCGGGCTACGCGCGACCGCAACCGGTGGCCGTGGCTCACGCTGCAGCCGCGGGTCCCAACCGGGCCCAGATCACGTGGGGCGACAACTCCGACCCCGACCAGCCCACGAGCGCGTACATCCTCCGGGTCGTGTCGGGCCGGGACACCGGCCGAACCGTCTCGATAGCGGGGGACGCGACCGGCGCCGCCGTGGCCGGCCTTGCCGCGGGTGACGCATCGTTCAGCATCGTCGCGATCAACCAGGCGGGGACGGGCGCGGCAGCGGTGACGAACCACGTCGTTGTCGGCGGCTCCACGGCGACCTACGACGCAACCGTCCTGGCCGCCGGCCCGTCCGCTTTCTACCGCCTGGCCGATGCCGCGGGGACACCCATGACCGACTCGTCGGCGCACGCAGTCGACGGGACGTACGCCGTCGGCGCCCAGCAGGGGCAGGACGGCCCGCTCGCAGGTGACACCGGCACCTCGCCCGATCCGAGCGGACGCGGGATCGGCGTCGCCCCGACCGACGTGCCCCTGTACGACTCCGCTCGCACGGTGGAGGCCTGGTACCGGTCCGCTGCCGGCGCCGACGTGTCCCTGTATCCCGACGGCACGGTCGAGACGTTGGTGTCCTGGGGCGGTGGCGACGTCGACGCCGCCTTCGCAGTCGGCGTCGACAACACGAGCGTCGTCGTCGATGCGGGTGCCGACCGGGTGGGCTTCCCGACGTCGTCGACGCTGCACGATGGCGCCTGGCACCAGGTTGTGGTGACGTACGGCAGCGCCGCCGTGCGGGCGTACGCCGACGGGCGGCCTCTCGGCAGCGAGCGGTTCGACGGCCCACTCGACACCACGCCGGCACCCACTGACGGTGACGGTGGATTGTTCCTCGGTGCGCTCGCTCCCGGCATCTCGAGCGCGCTGGGTCCCGACTACGGAGCACTCGCGGATGTCTCGGTGCTGCCCACCGCCCTCACCGCGAGCGATGTCGCCACCCACTACGCGGCGTCGGGACTGAGCACGCCCGCTGCACCGAGCGGTGTGGGTGCGGTCGCCGGGGTCAACCGCGCCACGGTGTCCTGGACCCCGCCCGCAGCCGCTTCGCGTCCGATCGTCGAGTACCGCGTCACAGCGCTGGCGGGGACGAAGGTCGCCGCGAGTGAGAGCGTTGCCCCGGGCGCCGGGTCGGCCGTGCTGACCGGGTTGCCCGCGGCCGGGGGCTACACGTTCCGTGTCGAGGCCCGCAACGCGTCCGGTTGGGGCGTTCCCTCGACGTCGGCCGCCGTCACCGTGACGGGATCGTCGACCACGTACGCGTCGACCGTGCAGTCGGCACAGCCGGTCGCGTACTACCGCCTCGGCGACGCCGGCCGGACTCTGACCGACTCCTCGGGCGCTACCCACGACGGCAGTTACAACCCGTACGACAACGCGGTCCACGCCTCGGTCGGCGCACCGGTCGGGGACGTGGACGGCTCGGCCGCGGTCACGGGCCAGAACCCCTACGCCGGGGCCACCGCCGTGGCGGGTGTGCCGCTCCCGGCACAGAACGATCCGCGCACCGCGATGGTGTGGATCAACGACCCGTCCCTGGGTGATGCCCCCGCCACCGTGCTGAGCTGGGGATCGGACAGTCCTGGACAGCAGTTCTCGGTCGTGGCGACCCGCGCCTCGCTCGGCGTCTCGGTGGACGGGTCGACGCGATGGGCAGCGACCCCGTCGCTCGCCGACGGCGGCTGGCACCTGCTGGCGGTGACCTACGACGGCCTCACCTGGACGTCTTTCGTCGACGGCCGTCAGGTCGGATCGGGAGGTTTCGGCGACACGATCGCGACCGACCCGGACGGGCCGCTGACCCTCGGCGGATACGTAGACGGCTCCAACGGCCCCGTCGGAGCGCGTCTCGACGAACTCGCCGTGTTCGACCGCGCTCTCGGCGCGGGTGAGGTTGCAGGCATCTTCACCGCGTCCGGCTACGGGCGCCCGGCCGTGCCGACCGCCGTCACCGCCGCGGCCGGTACGAACACGGCCACCGTGTCGTGGACCGCACCGGCGAGTCCCGGCACGCTGCTCACGGACTACGTGGTCACTGCGGTGACCGGCGGACGTGCAGTCAACAGCACGGTCGTCAAGGGCGCGGCCAAGTCGGCAGTCGTCGGCGGGCTCGCCGGCGGGACGTCGTACTCGTTCACGGTGGCGGCGCGGAACGCGTACGGGGCGGGGCCGGCCGGAACGTCCTCTGCGGTCACGGTCACCGGAACGGCCGTGCCTTACAGCGCAGCCGTCCTCGTGGACAACCCGGTTGCGTACTTCCGTCTCGCGGACTCCGCTGGCACCACCGTCAGCGAGTCGGCAGGCCACCAGGTGACGGCGACGCAGATCCTCAACGGGAGCACCGGCGGGACGACGACGGGTCCGGTCCGCAACGACCCGAGCACGGGACTGGTGGTCTCGAACGAGGACGCCATCGCGCGCCCGGTCATCTCGCTGCCTCTCAACGACACCGCGCGCACCGTGGAGGCGTGGGTGCGACTGCCCTCCGGCAGCACGACGTCGGGCACCGTGGTCGGGTGGGGCCGGAGCGCGAACGGCACCGCCTTCGGCGTGACCGTCGCACCCGGCTCGGTCGGCGTGACGATCGGGGGCGCCACCCGCACGTTCACGACGCCGTTCCCGCTCGCCGACGGCCACTGGCACATGCTCGACGTGTCCTACGGTTCCGCGGGGGCAGCGGGGTGGGTCGACGCCGCGGCCCTCGGCACCGCGACGTTCAAGAAGGCGCTGCAGACCCAGTCCAGCGCACTCGGCCTGGGGTCCTCGGCTCTCGGTTACGACGGGCCTGGCCAGGGGTTCGGTCTGGCGCAGGTGTCCGTCTACGGCACCACCCTCACCTCCGCCCGCGTCGCGGCCCACTTCGCTGCGGCAGGCGCAGCCCGACCGCCGGCGCCAACGGCCGTGGCCGCCCAGCCTGGCGTGAACCGGGCGACGGTGACGTGGACCGCGCCGCCCACCGGCGGGGAGAAGATCAGTGCTTTCCAGGTGTCGTCGAGCGTCGCGGGTGGCGGAGGCCCCGCAGTGACGGTTGGCCCCACCGTGACCACCGTGGTCGTCGGCGGGCTGCAGGCGGGGGCGGTCAGCTTCCGGGTCCGTGCCCTGAACGCGTACGGCTGGGGCGACTGGTCCGCCCCCACCGCTGGAGCGGCGGTGTCCGGCACCACGACGACGTACGCGTCGGCCGTGCTGGCGATGGGGCCGACAGCCTATCTGCGATTGGGCGACTCGGCATCTGTCGCCGCGGACTCCGCGGGCCGGGCGTCCGCTGCGTCCTACGCTCCCGGCGCCGTGCTGGGCGCCCGGGGCGCGGTGGTCGGCGACCCGGACAAGGCCGTCACCTCCGGGGGCGACGCCGTGGCGAGCGTCCGTACCGCGCTGCCCACCGGCGACTCACCACGGACGGCCACCGTCTGGTTCAGAGCAGCGCAGCCGGACGAGACGCGGCACGCCGTACTCGCCTGGGGTTCCGCGGGCACCGCGCGCTCGGTGCAACTCGACGTCGATCCGACCGGCATCGGTGTCGAGATCGGCGGCGAGCAGTACTTCGCCCCTGCCGGCACGCCGGAGGACGGGGCGTGGCACCTGCTTGCGCTGTCCACGAGCGGGCGCACCTTCACGCTGTACCTCGACGGCTCGCCTGTGCGTAGTGCAACGTTCCTGAACCGCCTCGACACAGCCCCGTCGAACCTGCTCCAGGTCGGCGGCGACGTGAGCGGCGACAACGGTCCCTCGGGATCGACTCTCGACGAGGTGGCGGTGTTCCCCGCGGCCTTGTCTGGTGCAACGATCGCGCAGTTGTTCGCGGCGGGTGGTTACGCACCGGCTGGCGCTCCCGGAGCACCCGCGGCCACCGCGGGAACCAACCAGGCCACCATCACGTGGACCGCAGCGCCGTCCCCCGGGACCGACGTGGCGAGCTACCGGGTCGTCGCCTACGCCGGAAACAGCGTTGCCGGCGTCGTCTCCGTCCCCGGCACCGCGACCTCGGCCGTCCTCAGTGGACTTCCGGGCGGGACCGCGTACACGTTCGCGGTCACCGCCCGCAACGCCTACGGATCGGGTCCACAGGTCGTGTCGGCAGCCGTCACTCCGGGCGGGTCGGCGACGACCTACGCGTCATCGGTGGCCGCGCTCGGGCCGTCGGCTTACTACCGGCTCGGGGACGGCGGTGACCTCGTCGACTGGCTCGGCGGTCCCGACGGCCGCTACCTACCGTCAGCGGTCCGTCGGCAGAAGGGCGCTCTGACGTCCGACCCGGACAAGTCGGTGTCGATCTCCGGACAGGCCGCCGCCACGGCGTCGCCGGTGCTGCCGACGGGCGCCCAGGCCCGCGCGGTCGTCGTCTGGGTCCGGACGTCGAGCAGTGGGACGCAGTACCTCGCATCCTGGGGTGCGCAGGCTGCTCACCAGGAGTTCTCGGTGGTCGTCGACTCCGGCACTGTCCTGCTCGAGGTGAACGACCAGGAGCTGGCGTTCCCGACCTCGACCTCTCCGACCGACGGAACGTGGCACCAGGTCGCGGTGTCGACCGACGGGAGGCAGGCGTCGGCGTGGCTCGACGGGGCGTCGCTCGGCAGCCTGAACTTCTCCAGCCCGCTCGCCACCGCGGCCGGACCGATCGAGATCGGATCCGCGCTGTGGGGTTCGGGCGGTGTCGACGGCTCGATCGACGAGTTCGCCGTCTTCCCGCACACGCTCACGACCGCCCAGGTGCGGGCGCTCTTCACCACGGCGCATGCGTGAGCGCCCGTACCGGTGGACCGGACCACCGACGACACGACGTCGCAGCCGCACCGAGAGGGACTTTCCGATGACCGCCACCGCTCGTCACCGGGCGGTGCGCCGCCCGCGCCGCCCCTCCCGTTCCAGCGTGCTGTCGGTGGCCGGACTCGTCGCGTTGACGTGCGCCGGGTCGCTGGCCGGGTGGACACCCGCCGCGACGGCCGTGCCCGCCGCCGGCGTCAGCTACACCTACGACGCCGAGGGACGGCTGGCGACGGTGGCCGACGGCACGGGCCAGCTCGCCACGTACCGATACGACCGCGCCGGGAACGTGCTGTCCGTGACCCGGTCGGTCGCGCCCGCCCGGCCCGCGGCGACGGCGGCCGGCGCCCGGCCGGCCGGAACCGCTCCAGCGGTCAGTGCAGTCTCGCCCGCGCACGTCGGTGTCGGTGCGCAGATCACCATCTCCGGCAGGGGTTTCGACCCGACTCCGGCGGCGAACATCGTGCACGTCGGTGACCTGCTGGCGCCCGTCACCTCGGCGGCGTCGCACACCTTGGTCGTGACGGCTCCGCCAGGTGCCGGTGGGCAGGTCAGCGTCCGTACCGCGCACGGCACCGCGACTGGTCCCACGGTTGTCGTGAGCGGTGCCCCGACTGCCTCGGCGTACGCCGCGCCCGTTGCCGTGCTCCCCACTACGCCCGGCGCGCGTCAGGCGGCTCCCGGGGTCACCGCGTTGAGCGGCCGCGTCCTGGATTCCGCGGGCCGACCGCTGCCGGGCGTCGTCGTCACCGTCAGCACCGGCTGGTCCGCGGTGGGAACGCACGCAACCACCGACGACCACGGCTGGTTCCTCGCCACGAACCTCAGCGCCGGGTTGCGGCAGTTGACCGTCGACGGCACGGCCGTGCCCGGGGGGCCCGACTACGGCACGTACGTCGAGCCGGTGTCGCTCGCGTCAGGGGTCACCTCGGTCCTGCCCTGGACCACCTACCTCACGCCGATCGACCACGCGCACGATGTCGACCTCACCTCGCCGCTCGCCCGTGACGTCGTGGTCACCAACCCTGCCCTGCCCGGGCTCGAGCTGCGGCTCCCAGCCGGCGCGGTCGTCCGCGACGCCGCTGGCCGACCGGTGCGTCGGATCTCGCTGACGCCGCTGGACCCCGCTCGCACCCCAACCCCGCTACGTCCCGGGTCGATCGCGCCGTACTTCTCCCTGCAGCCCAGTGGTGCCACGATCTCCGGCGGCGGTGCGGAGCTGCGCTACCCGAACACGACGGGGAAGGCCGCTGGGCAGCGCGTGACCTACCTGATCCAGAGCGCCGACTGGTCGAGTGACACCGGGAGCGGCTACCGCCG
Organism: Jatrophihabitans sp. YIM 134969; assembly: GCF_054456675.1. Lineage (NCBI taxonomy): Bacteria > Bacillati > Actinomycetota > Actinomycetes > Jatrophihabitantales > Jatrophihabitantaceae > Jatrophihabitans > Jatrophihabitans sp. YIM 134969. Next base: position 68,928 of record NZ_JBTJEQ010000004.1, on the reverse strand, counting down.
GGGAACAGCCACGATCAGCCCGGATGGTCGCCAGGTCATCCCGGACCCCGACACCCGCCTGACGATCGTCATGCCGAACAGCTACGTCCTGGTCAACGCGCCCGGCAAGGGCCCTGCGGCGGGTAGCGGATGCCAGTGCGGCGACCCGGTCGACGTCGGTACGGGTCTGTTCGTCGACACACGGACCGATCTGATGGAGGACGGCGCGGGGGGAACGGAGGTGACGCGGGTGTACCGGCAGTCCGACAACGTCATCCGCAACTTCGGCATCGGCGGCAGCGACGCCTACAACCTCTACATCGCTTCGGACGTGACCAGTGGTTTCGACCTCGTCCTCCCTGACGGCGGCCGGGTGGTCTACCGCCCGACGGGTCAGAACTCGATCTTCGCGCCGATCAACACCCCCACCGCGTTCGCCGGCTCCTCGCTGGCCCAGAACGGTGCGGCGGGTTCGGTGATCACGTTGCGCGATGGCAGCACCCTCCGGTTCGGCGATCCTGACTACCTGACGGGCTTCTCCGACAGGTACGGCAACAGCACCACGATCAACCGGCACGACGAAGGACCGCAGAACACAGGCGACATCACGACGGTCACGACGTCCGCAGGCCACTGGCAGCGCTACACCTACGCGCCGTGCCGACAGACCGACCAGGCTCTGTGCGTCTCGGCCGTCACGGATGACGCCGGTCGCACCGTCCGTTACGCCTACGACAAGTACGCCCGTCTGCGTACGGTCACCGACGCCGCGGGTCGCGTCACGACCAACACCTGGGCGGCATGCACCTCCGACCTGACCTGCACCGAGCTGCTGTCGACCACCGACCCGATGGGGCATGTCACGTCTGTGACATACGGCTCGACCGGCACGGTCGCCACCCAGACGCAGGCCGACGGCGGCGTCTGGAAGTACAAGTACACGATGAAGAACGGCGCGATCAGCAGTGCGGTCGTCACCGATCCCGACGGTGTGCAGTCGACGATCACCATCAACAGCAAGGGATACAGCTCCGGGTCGGTCCTCGCACCTGGCACGGCCGGTTCCCAGACCACCGCCCGCACGTTCGCCCCGAACAGCAACCTGGTGGCCTCCGAGACCGACGCGCTCGGCAACGTCACGAGGTACGCCTACAACGCGAAGGGACTGACCACGTCAGTCATCCAGCTAGCGAGCTCGGCCCACCCGGTGACGACGACGCTCACCTACGACTCGTTCAGCCGGGTCACGAGCGTCACGGACGCCGCAGGGGCGGTGACCCGTGTGGTGTGGGACGACAAGCGCCGCACCGTGACCACCACCGACGCGACCGGGCGCACCCGGAAAGTGCGTCTGGACAGGGGAGGTCGACCGGTCTCGGCCGTCGACGCGCTGGGGAACACCTCCTACTACAGCTGGATCGGCGACGACCTGGTCGCGTACGCCGCGCCCGACGGTGGGGTCACGTCCTACTTCACCGACGCTGCGGGCAACCTGGTGGAGTCGACGGCGCCAGACGGCAGCACCCTCGACTACACCTACGACGCCGTCGGCAACCAACTCACGGCGGCCAGTGCGCTAGGCCCGGTGGCAACCATGACCTGGGACGCCGACGACCGGCTCGTCAGTCTCGCCGACGGTGCCGGGAACACCACGCGTTACGCGTACGACGCGATGGACGACATCACGTCGCGCACCGATCCGCTCGGACACACCGCGACGACGGTGTTCGACCGCGCCGGTCGCGTCACGGCGACCACCGATCGGGTAGGGAACCGCACCACGTACAGCTACAACGCCGTCGGTCGGGTGTCCCAGGTCAACTACGGCGTGACGGCCACGGCCGCTGCGCGGACCGTCGGTCTGAGCTACGACGCGCTCAACCGGCTGACCGGCATCGCGGACTCGGTGTCCGGCTCCTACTCCTACTCCTACGACGGGCTCGGCAACCGGACGGCGTCGACGTCGCCCACCGGCAACATCGCCTACAGCTACGACGCCGCGTCCCGGCCGTCCACGGTGAGTGTCGAAGGCGGAACCCCGATCGCGTACGCCTACGACCCTGCCGGCCGTCTCACCACGGTCACGCGTGGCGCCGCGACCGCGTCGTTGACGTACGACGCCGTCGGCCGGTTGGCCACGACGACCTCGCCGAACGGGATGGTCGCCACCGACACCTACGACGCGGCGTCGCGGGTGACCCGGCTCGCGTACCGGCTCGGCGGCTCCGACCTCGGCGACCTGCGCTACGGCTATGACGTCAACGGCCGCATTTCTGCCGAGGGTGGCACGATGTCGTCGGCGCAGCTGCCCCGCGCGGTCGGGGCGAGCACCTACGACGCGGGCAACGACCTGCTGACGTCGGACGGCACGGCCTACACCTACGACGCCAACGGCAGCCTGCTGACCGACGGGAGTTCGACGTACGGGTGGGACGCCCGCAATGACCTCACCTCCGTCATTGGAGCGGCCGGCACGCGGACGCTGAGCTACGACCCCGCGGGTCGGCTCACCGGCACCACGGCGAGCGGGGTGACGACGGCGAACCTCTACGCGCCGGACGGCAGCCTGTTGCGTCAGCTGACCGGCGGCGCGAGCACCGACTACCTCTCGCTCGGTGGTCGGCACACCGTCCAGGTCACCACGGCGGCCGGTGCCGAGTACCCGGTCCAGGACATCCGGCGGTCGACCGTAGCCGTCTTCAGTGGCACAGGCACGGCGTCGTCCGAGACCTCCGGGTTCGATCCGGCCGGACGTCGGACCACGACGGGCACCACCGCTGACGCGGAAGGTTTCGCCACCTCGACCACCGTCTCGGACGATGTCGACCAGCTGGGGGTCCGCGCCTACTCGCCGGACACCGGTCGGTTCCTCAGCCAGGACCCGCTCGGCTTCGCCGGCGGTTCGACGAACCTCACGCAGTACGCGGCTGGCGACCCCATCGATGTCGTGGATCCGTCGGGCCTGTTCGGGCTCCTGGGCGCAGCGATCGGTGCGGTAGCGGGTGGAGTCATCGGTGGTGGCTGGGCCGCCGGGAAGTACCTGTTCGACGTGGCCCGCGGAAAGAAGTCCTTCAACAAGAGGGACTTGCTCGGGAAGACCGTGGGCGGACTGGTATCCGGCGCCGTCACCGGGGCGTGCGACGGTTTCTCGGACGGGGTGGCGGCGGGCGCGTGCGCCGTCGCCGGTGGAGCGCTGGGTGCCGCGGCGGGTGATCTGACCGAAGGGGCCATCACCGGCGATCTTCCCAGCGGCAGTGAGCTCGGAGCGGACATGGTGTCAGGCGCGGTGTCGGGCGGGATCGGCATAGGCGTCGGCAAGCTCGTGCCGGATCCGTTCCCGATCAACTCGGGCCAGTTCCGACCTCGCAAGCTGAACAACGTCTACAACCCCGGGACGAATGCAAGAAGGATGTACGGGAACTCGGCGGCCGGCGCGGTGTCAGGACTGCCGGGAGACATCGCACTGTCCCCGACGCCCGCCTGCTGAACCTGGCACGGGTCGGACCGCGGCCCCTGTTCGGGTGGCCGGACCCTGATCCGGCGTTCACCTCGTCGCCCCCGGAAGTTCGCCCGCGACCGGTGTCGGCGATCTGACCCGTTCCGCGAGGATTCCGCCGTGTCCAGCGACGAATCCCTCCACGCCCACCCCGTGACCCGACGCAGTCTGCTCGCAGCGGCCGGCGCCGCCGCCGCGGTCGGCGCCATCGCCTCGACCGTCGGCCTGCCCGACGCCGAGGCCGCCCCGGTCAGCCCGGCCGGCCCGGCCACCGCCGACGCCTACCCGTACGCCGCCAAGCCGGGCAACCCGGTGACGACCCCGCGGGTCCAGGGCCTGCACCTGCAGTTCGGTGCCGACGCGTCCAAGCAGGTCACCGTCAGCTGGCACGCACTGCAGCCGGTGCGCAACCCGCGGGTGTACGTCGCGGTGAACGGTCAGCGCTCCCAGCGTGAGGTCGCCGCGACCGTTGCTGCCTACACCGATGCCAAGTCCGGCCAGGTCGTCTACGCCCACCACGCCAAGATCGGCGGGCTCACGGCCGCGACCGACTACGTCTACGCAGCGGTCCACGACGGCGCCCGCCCCGAACTGGGCTCGTTCCGCACGGCGCCGACGGGACGCAAGGCCTTCACGTTCACCAGCTTCGGCGACCAGGGCACCCCGACCCTCGGTCGTCGGTACGTGCCGCCGGCGGGCGTCTCGATCCCGAACCCGCCCTACGTCAACGACAACCTCGGGGGCCCGGCGGCCGGGGACACCACCGCGGGTGTCGAGCGGGTCGCCCCGCTGCTGCACCTGTTCAACGGCGACCTCTGCTACGCCAACCTCGCGAACGACCGTGTGCGCACCTGGTCGGACTTCTGGGAGAACAACAGCCGCAGCGCCCGCTACCGGCCGTGGATGCCCTCGGCCGGCAACCACGAGAACGAACTGGGCAACGGCCAGTACGGCTTCCGCGCCTACCAGACCTACTTCTCGATGCCCCCGGTCGCCGGTCAGAACGTCGACACGGCCGGGCTCTGGTACGCCTTCACCGTCGGGTCGGTGCGCTTCGTCAGCCTCAACAACGACGACGTCTGCTACCAGGACGGCGGCAACTCCTACGTCCGCGGCTACTCGCAGGGCGCCCAGAAGGCCTGGTTGGAGAAGGAACTGCGCACCACGCGGGCGAACCCGGCCATCGACTGGATCGTCGTGTGCATGCACCAGGTCGTCATCAGCACCGCCGACCAGTTCAACGGGGCCGACAAGGGCATCCGCGAGGAGTGGGTGCCGCTGTTCGACCGGTACGGCGTCGACCTGGTCGTCTGCGGCCACGAGCACCACTACGAACGCTCGCACGCCATCCGCGGCCAGCAGGACAACCAGACCCTCACCCCGATCCCGCGCACGACCGACCTGCGCACGGTTTCGACCGAGGCGGGCACGGTGCACATGGTCATCGGTGGCGGTGGGACGTCCGCGCCGTCCAACCAGTTGCTGACCACCCCGCCGACCTGCCGGGTCATCGTCGGGGTCGGCGACCCCGACCCGACCACCGGCAAGCGGCCGCCGGTCTACGTGTCGGAGCCCGCGGCGTGGTCCGCGAGCCGGGACGCCGCGCAGTCGTACGGGTTCGCGTCGTTCACCGTCGACCCGGGCAGCGAGCCGGGCGGGCTGACCAGCATCGCCGTGACCTACTGGGAGGTCACCGGACCGTACGGGCAGCTCCAGCCCTTCGAGCGGTTCACCCTCGAGCGTCACCGCCGCGACGGCTGAGGCCGGTCAGCGCGTCGTCGGTCTCACCACCGGCGCCGGGTGACGATGCGGGCGGTCTCGCGCAACTGCCAGGCGGCGACGACGAACACGGCGCCGGCGATCACGAACCAGCCGTCGGCGAGCGCCCCGACCGGCGCGACGTCCCCGCCGCTCATCGCGTCGGTGACGTCCTGCAGCAGACCGAGGCCGCCCCGCAGCAACCCGGCGACCCCGCCCACCAGGGCGAGGTGGACGAGGAACAGTCGGCGTCGGCCGCCGCCGGTCGGGGTCGACAGGAGGAACCCGACGACCCCGGCGAGCGCGAACACCACGCACGCGGCGAGGTCGTAGGCGAGGAAGGCCGGACGGCGGGCGATGTCGGCCACGCCGTCCGGCACGCCGACCCGCCCGCCCGCGGCCCAGTACCCGTGGACGGCGGCGAAGGCCCACGCCCACAGACCACCCGCCGCCGCCACCCGGCGGGCGAGCGGGACCGACACCCGCCGGTGGGGTGCCACGGGGGGTTCGCTCACGAGGGTCGCGGTCATGACGACGAGCGTGGCCGCCGGCGGGCTGCGACAGATCCGGGGCGACCCCCAGATCGTCCCGGAGTCGCCCCTGGCTTACGCCCGCCGCGTGACGGCTTGCCCGCGGCCACCGGATGCGGTCGGCTGGCCCCATGGGAGACGTGCTGGTGCTGGGCGGGACGCAGTGGCTCGGACGCGAGATCACGGCGCAGGCGGTGGCGCGCGGCCACACGGTGACGTGTCTCGCGCGCGGGGAGAGCGGCCGCCCGGCCGACGGGGTCGAGTGGGTGGCAGGCGACCGGTCGCGCCCGGACGCCTACGACGCGGTCGCCGGACGCCGCTTCGACCAGGTGGTCGACGTCTCCTGGCAACCGGGGTTCGTCCGTGGTGCGCTCACGGCGCTCGGGGACCGGGCCGCGCGCTGGACGTACGTGTCGTCCGGCAGCGTCTACGCCGACACCGCCACCCTCGACGCCGACGAGAGCGTCGCCCTCCACGATCCGATCACCGGCGACACCGCCGACCGTGAGCAGTACAGCGGCGCCAAGGTCGCGTGCGAGGAGGCCGTCACGGCCGCGGTGGGGGACCGGGCCCTGCTCGCCCGGGTCGGGCTCATCGGCGGACCCGGGGACCACACCGACCGCACCGGCTACTGGGTCGCCCGGGCCGCCCGCGCCCCGCAGGACCCGATGCTGGTGCCCGACTCCCCGTCGCTGTCGACGCAGGTGGTCGACGTCCGTGACCTCGCCGCCTGGCTGGTGCTGGTGGGCGAGACGGGCGCGACGGGGGCGGTGAACGCGTACGGGCCGGTGACGACCTTCGCCGACTGGATCGCCACGAGCCGCGAGGTCGGCGGCCACACCGGCGACGTCGTGACGGCCGGTCGTGACTGGTTGGTCGAGCACGGGGTGCAGGAGTGGGCGGGCGACGAGTCGCTGCCGGTGTGGATCGCGACGCCCGGCTGGGAGGGGTTCGCGGACCGCAACACCGACCGGGCCCTCGCACTCGGACTGGTCCACCGCCCGCGGGCGGACATGCTCGTCGACACCCTGCGCTGGGAGCGCGAGCAGGGGCTCGACCGCCCCCGCCGTGCGGGCCTGACCGCGAACCGCGAGGCCGACCTGATCGCCGCTCTGAGGGGCTGAGCAGCGCATCGTTGCAGAGCGCAACGGTGCGCACAATGTTGCGGGGATGAAACCCGCCGTTACCTCCGGGCGTTGCCGGTGGAACCAGAACGCAACACACCAGCCGTTCAGTAGTCCCCATGGGAGCCCCCACCACCCATGACGCCCACCGGCATCTCGGTGTGCTGCCGGCCCACCCGTTCTACGGCGGCCCGCCGATCCAGGCCGACACCACCGCCCGGGCGACCATCGACGACCTGGTCGCCGACCTCGACCGCGAGGGGGTCGAGCGCGCGCTCGTCCTGCCCAACTACGGGGTCCCCGACCACACCCTGAGCTTCGGCTTCAACGAGCTGGTCCTCGACGCCGCCGCCCGCGACGACCGGATCCGCTGCGGGTTGTGGACCTCGCCCCGTGGCGACGACGCCGACTCGACCGCGAAGGCGCTCTCCCTCGCCGCGGAACCCGGCGTGCGGGCCCTGAAGCTGAGCTTCCTGCTCGGGGGTCGGGTCGACGACCCCGACTGCGCCCCGCAGCTCGACGCCATCTTCGGCTGCGCCCGGCAGCACGACCTCGTCGTCCACGTGCACACCTCACCCGGCGCCGCGAGCGACATCGACGAGATCGGCCAACTGGTCGACCGCTACGGCGACGACGTCGCGATCCACCTCGTCCACCTCGGGGGCGGGATGAGCGGACACATGAAGCTGCTCGGCGGGCGGTTCTTCGACTGGATCGCCGCCGGGAAACGCGTCTACACCGACACCTCCTGGGCCATCGGTTTCGCACCCCGCTGGCTGGCGCAGGAGATCGAACGCCGCGGGCTCGGTGCGGACCGCGTGCTGTTCGCCTCGGACGAGCCCTGGGGCGACCACGCCGGCGAGTCTGCCCGGCTGGCCGCCGCCTTCGGCGACGGCGACCTGTTCCGCATGGCCACCCGCGAGAACTTCGAGAAGTTGTACGGCTGACGCCCCACGCGTCGGTCGCCACGCCCCACCCCACGAGGAGAACCAGATGACCGCCACGATCGACCAGGAATCCGTCGACGCCCAGGGCAAGATCTCGATCGACGAGATCGCTCACCCGAGCCTGCCGCAGGGCTCCACCATCTACGGCACCACCAAGGTCTTCCCGGACTACCAGGCCGAGGAGGGCGAGTCGTACTTCACGATGGTGCACGGCATCGCGCACGAGTCGTCGGTCAGCTTCGTCGCGATCCTGCAGGCCACCCGCGCGCTGCGGAAGGGCTTCCACTCCGCGATCTACTTCTACGGTCCCGGATCGCTGAACGCCCTCGCCACACGGGGTTTCCCGACCACCGGCAACGCGGCCTTCCCCGGTGAGCTCAACATCAACGACCAGCTCAAGACCTTCATCGCCGAGGGCGGCACGGTGTACGCCTGCCGCTTCGGGTTGTCCCTGCACGGCGCCCGCGAGGAGGACCTCATCGAGGGCGTCATCCCCACGCACCCGCTCGACGTCCAGGACGCGGTGATCCACTACGCCCGGAAGGGCGCGATCATCAACTCCACGTACATGTTCTGAGGCCGTTCGTGACCACGCCACCGGCGGCCGCGGGCGCGTCCGACCTCCAGCTGCGGGCGGAACTCGCCACGTCCGGCGTCCGGGTGCACGCACCCGTACGCCGGACGGGCGGGGCCGGCCCCACCGACGACGGTCACGTCGTGCTCATGGGGTTGCCGACCACCCTGCGCCGCACGGAGGACTCGCGGTTCACCCTCGACGGCAGCCGGCTGATCGCCGACGGCGTGGTGGTCGAGGACATCGAGGTCTCGGCGGTCCGGCGTCCGGCGTTCTACGACCTCGAGACGTCCGACGGCGTGGCCATGGACAAGATCGCGCGGCTGCACGGGCGTGACGTCCTCGCGACGACCACCATCCAGACCTGCACGCGCTACGGCCCCGAGGCGACCCGCTGCCGGTTCTGCGCCGTGGAGATGAGCCTGGAGTCGGGCGCGACGACCGCGGTCAAGACGCCCGCGCAGTTGGCCGAGGTCGCCGCGCGTGCGGTCGAACTCGACGGCGTCCGCTCGATGGTGATGACCACCGGCACCACGCCGGGCTCCGACCGCGGCGCGGCCCACCTGGAACGGTGCGTGCGCGCCGTGCTCGCGGCCGTCCCCGGTCTGCCGATCCAGGTGCAGTGCGAGCCGCCGGGCGACCTGTCCTGGATCGGGCGGCTGAAGGCGGCGGGCGCGACGGCCATCGGCATCCACGTCGAGGCGCTCGACGTGGACGTGCGCCGGCGGTGGACACCGGGCAAGGCCACGGTCCCGATGTCCGAGTACGAGGCGGCGTGGGACGAGGCCGTGCGGGTGTTCGGCCGCAACCGGGTCTCGACCTACCTGCTGGTCGGACTCGGCGAGGACCCCGACGAGCTCGTCGCCGGGTGCGCCTCGCTCATCGACCGCGGCGTCTACCCCTTCGTCGTGCCGTTCCGGCCGCACGCGGGCGCCCTGGCGGTCGACGTCGACGGGGCGTCCGCGCCCGATCCGGGTCTGGTCTTGTCGGTCACGACCCGGGTCGCCGCGTTGCTGCAGGCCGCCGGCATGCGAGGAGCCGACCAGGGAGCGGGCTGCGCCTCGTGCGGTGCGTGCGGGCTGCTGTCGGCGGCAGGAGGATGACATGACGGTTCAGAGGACTCCCGTGCTCGACGACGTCTGCACACTGTTGACCGGTGCAACGGTCCGGCCGGCGGCGTTCCTGGTCTCGGCCGAGGAACACCCGCCGGCCGACTACCTGGCGCTGCGTCGAACGGTGTTCGTCGACCGGTTTGGCCTGTTCGATCGCGACGACACCGACGACCACGACCGCTCGCCGCACACCGTGACGTTGGTGGCGCGCGCCGCCGACGGCACCGTGCTCGGCGGGGTCCGGCTGCACGCCCCGACCGGCGACCCGGCCCTCGGCTGGTGGCGCGGTGGGCGGCTCGCCGTCCGCGAGGACGCTCCGGCCGGCGTCGGCTCGGCGCTGGTCCGCGCCGCGTGCGCGACGGCCGAGAGCCTGGGCGCGTTGCGCTTCGACGCCCAGATCGTGCCCGCCAACCGGGCCTTCTTCGAACGGCTCGGCTGGACCGTGCTCGGGTCGGTCACGGCGCACGGCCGTGAACACCTCCACGTGGACTGGCCGGTCGCCCGCGTGCGCGCCCTGATCGAGGCGACCAAGGCGCCGCTCGCCGCGCTGCTCGACCCGCTCCGAGCCGCGGGCGGGCTGGGCGGGCCGGGCTTCGTCGGTGACGACGCCGCCCCGGTGGGCGACACGGTGTTCGCGAGCGTCGACGCGATCGTGCCCGCGATGGTGGAGCGGGACCCGGAGTGGGCGGGCTGGTGCGGCGTCCTGGTCGGAGCGGGCGACCTCGCGGCGATGGGCGCTCTCGGCACGGGTCTGCTCGACGCGTTGGGCAGCCCGGACGCCACGCACGCCGCGCGCGTGCTGGCCGGTCTCCGGCGCGGGTCCGACGCCTTCGGTCTGCCGGTCCTCGGTGGCCACACCCAACTCGGCGTGCCGCCCGCGCTGTCCGTGACGGCGTTCGGCCGCACCGCCCGGCCGGTGCGCGGCGGCGGTGGCCGGACCGGCGACACCGTCACCCTCACCGCCGACCTCGGCGGAGCGTGGCGCCCCGGTCACACCGGACGCCAGTGGGACTCCTCCACCGGCCGCACGAGGGACCAGATCGCGGCGATGACCTCGGTCGTCGCGCGGACCCAGCCCCACGCCGCCAAGGACGTCAGCATGGCGGGCGTCATCGGCACCCTCGGGATGCTGGCCGAGGCGAGCGGGACCGGGGCCGTCCTCGACGTCGCCGCGACACCGCGACCGGCGAGCGCGCTCGCCGGTGACTGGCTCACCTGCTTCCCCGGCTTCGGCATGCTCACCACCGACGAAGCCGGTCGGGGGGTGGCCCCGGCGGGTCCCGCGGTGTCGGTCGCCTGCGGCGAACTGACGGCGGCGCCCGGCGTGCGCTTGCGCTGGCCCGACGGCGTGGTCACCGTCGCGGTGCCGGGCGGAGTCACCGGGCTCGGAGCGGCCGCGTGAGGGCCGCGGCGGTGGCGGCCCCGTTCGACCGCGACCTCGACGGCGACCTCGCCCGGATCGGCGAGCTGACCGCGGCGGCGCGCGCCCAGGGAGTCGACCTGCTCGTCCTGCCGGAGGCGGCGCTCGGGGGGTACGTCGCGAGCCTCGCGCACGAACACACCGGCGACATCAAGGAATCCGGCATGCCACCCGCGCTCGACGTCGACGGTCCCGAGGTCAAGGCCGTCGCCGACCTCGCGGGCGACATGGTCGTCACCGTCGGGTTGTGCGAGCGCGACGGCGACGTCCTCTACAACACCGCCGTGGCCGTGCACGCCGGCGAGGTCATCGGCGTGCACCGCAAGGTGCACCAGCCGCTCGGCGAGAACCTCCTGTACTCGCCGGGGGAGTCGTTCGCGGCGTTCGACAGTCCGGTCGGCCGGCTCGGCATGCTCATCTGCTACGACAAGGCGTTCCCGGAGGCGGCGCGCGCCCTCGCGCTCGACGGCGCCCAGATCGTCGCCTGCCTGTCGGCGTGGCCCGCCGGCCGCACCGCCGCGACCCCCGACCTCGCCGACGACCGGTGGCTGCGGCGCTTCGACCTGTTCGACCGGGCCCGGGCGCTGGAGAACCAGATCGTGTGGGTGGCGTCGAACCAGTCCGGCACGTTCGGCTCGCTGCGGTTCGTCTGCAGCGCCAAGGTCGTCGACCCCGGCGGTGACGTGGTCGCGGCCACCGGGGTGGCACCGGGCATGGCCGTCGCCGAGGTCGATGTCGACGCCGCCCTCGGCACGGCCCGTCGCGCGATGTTCCACCTTCGCGACCGCCGCCCCGACGTCTACCCCGCCCCGGCCGCGGTCTGAGGTCCGGGCGTGGGCGTGATCGGACTGGCCGCGGCCTGCGGTCACTTCCACCACGACCACGAGCGCAACCTCGCGCGCGTGGCGACGATCATCGGCCACGCCCGTGACGCCGGGGCCCAGGTGCTGGTGCTGCCGCACGCGACGCTCGGGGGCTACGTCAGCGACCCGTCGGGGCAACTGGCCGACGAACCGCCACCCGAACCGGACGCCCTGCCCGCCGACCACCCGGTGTTCGGGCGTATCGCCGCCCTGGCCGGCGAGATGGTCGTGTGCCTCGGGTTCACCGAGGTCGACGGCGACCGGTTCCACAGCACCGCCGTCTGCCTCGACGGTGACGGCGTGCTCGGACGTCACCGCAAGCTGCACCTGCCGCCGGGCGAGGCCGTGACGTTCAGCGAGGGCGACCGGCTCGCCGCGTTCGACACCCCGGTCGGCCGCATGGGCATGCTCGTCGACTACGACAAGACCTTCCCGGAGACCGCGCGGTCGCTCGCGCTCGACGGCGCGACGGTGCTCGCGGTGCTGTCGGCGTGGCCCGCGAGCGTGACGCGCCGGGCGGCGACGTTGGTGCACGACCGGCAGACCCGGCTGTTCGACCTCTACGACCAGGCACGGGCGGCGGAGAACCAGGTGGTGGTCCTCTCGTCGAACCAGAGCGGTGGGGTCGGGCGGCAACGCTTCGTCGGCTCCGCCAAGGTCGTCGGCCCCGGCGGTGAGGTGCTGGCCTCGACCGGCGCGCGTGGCGGTCTCGCCGTCGCGGCCATCGACGTCGCGCACGAGGTCGAACGGGCCCGCCGGGTGCTGTTCCACCTCAAGGAGCGGCGACCGGACGTGTACGAGCAGCGGGGGATCGGGTCGTGAGGATCGCGTTGCTGACCTACTCGACCAAGCCGCGTGGCGGGGTCGTCCACACCCTGGCGTTGGCCGAGGCCCTGGTGCGGGCCGGCGCGGAGGTCGACGTGTGGTCGCTCGCCCGAGGCGGTGACACCGGGTTCTACCGTGCCGTCGACCCGGGGGTCGGGATCCGCCTCGTGACCTTCCCCGACGGCCCGGCCGAGGAATCGGTCGGCGAGCGGATCGTCCGCTCGATCGCCGTGCTGCGCGAGGCGTTCTGCGCGTCGGCGTACGACATCGTGCACGCGCAGGACTGCATCTCGGCGAACGCGGTCGACCGGCCGGTGCGCACCGTCCACCACCTCGACGCGTTCACCACTCCGCAACTGGTCGCGTGCCACGCCCGCGCGTTGCGCGACCCGGTCGCGCACCTGACGGTCTCGCACGCGGTGGCCCGGCAGCTGGCCGACGAGTGGGACATCCGCGCGCAGGTCATCCCCAACGGGGTCGACGCCGCGCGCTTCGCCGCGGCGGCGGCCGACGACGCCGACGCGGCGCTGGGGCGCTGGGAGTGGGAACAGCGGTTCGGCCGGTACGTGCTCGCCGTCGGCGGTATCGAACCCCGCAAGGGAACCGCCGACCTGGTCGAGGCGATGGCGGTGTTGCAACGCTCCCGGCCGGACGTCCCGCTCGTGGTCGCCGGTGGCGAGACGTTGTTCGACTACCGCGACTACCGCCGCGGGATCGACGCACTCGTCGACCGGCTCGGGGTGCGGGTCGAGATCCTCGGAACGGTGGCCGACGACGCTCTCCCGGCGTTGGTGGCCGGTGCCGGCGCGTTCGCCTTCCCCTCCCTGGCCGAGGGGTTCGGCCTCGCCGCGATGGAGGCCCTGGCGGCGGGCGTGCCACTGGTGTGCCGGGACCTGCCGGTCTTCCGCGAACTGTTCGCCGACTCCGCCCGCTTCGCCGGTACCCCCGCGGGCATCGCGGCCGCGCTCGGATCAGCGTTGTCGGTCCCCGACCCGGAGCGTGAGCAGGCGGGCCGCCGGGCCGCCGCCGCCCACACCTGGGACCGCGCGGCGCGGGCGCACCTGGACTTCTACCGCGCCCACCGGCGCGTTCCCGCCTGACCGTTCGACGAGGAGGCTTTGCGATGGAGTACACCGACGTCGTCGTGGTGGGCGGTGGCCAGGCCGGGCTCGCGATGAGCCGGCAACTGGTCGACCGCGGGGTCGACCACGTCGTGTTCGAACGCGACACCGTCGGCCACGAGTGGGCCGACCGGCGGTGGGAGTCGTTCTGCCTGGTCACACCCAACTGGCAGTGCGACCTGCCGGGATTCCCCTATGCCGGCGGGGATCCCGACGGCTTCATGCTCCGGGACGAGATCGTGGCGTTCCTGCGGGCGTACCGGGCGTCCTTCGACCCGCCGGTCCGCGAGGGGGTGGCCGTGACCTCGGTGCGGCGCGCGGCCGACGGCGGGTTCGACCTCACGACGTCCGCGGGGGAGTGGCACGCCTCGAGCGTCGTGGTCGCCACCGGCGGCTACCACACCCCGCGGTTGCCGCGCCTGGCCGATCGACTCCCCGCCGGGGTCGTGTCGGTGCACTCGTCCGCCTACCGCTCGCCGGAGGCGCTGCCGCCCGGGGCCGTCCTGGTGGTGGGGACCGGCCAGTCCGGCGCGCAGATCGTCGAGGACCTCCACGTCGCCGGGCGTGACGTCCACGTCGCGGTCGGCAGTGCACCCCGGGTGGCGCGTCGTCACCGTGGTCAGGACGTCATGAAGTGGCTGTTCGACAACGGTTACTACGGCATGCCGGTGCACGAGCACAGCCAGGGCGAGCGGGTGCGGTTGCAGGCCAACCACTACGTCACCGGCCGCGACGGCGGCCACGACCTCGACCTGCGGGCCTTCGCCCGTGACGGCGTCACCCTGCACGGCCGGCTCCTCGACGTCGAGGACGGCCGGGCCCGGTTCGCGGGCGACCTGGCCGCGAACCTCGACCACGCCGACGACGTGTACAACGGCATCAACGCCAACATCGACGGCTGGATCGCTGCACAGGGCATCGATGTGCCGGCGGCGGAGCCGTACCGCCCCGTGTGGCACCCGCCGGTGGATCAGCCGGCCGAGCTCGACCTGGTCGCGGCGGGCATCGGGGCGGTCGTGTGGTCGACGGGCTACACCCGCGACTACGGCTGGATCGAGGTCCCGGCGTTCACCGGTCGCGGCTACCCGCAGCACCTGCGCGGCGTGTCGTCGCAGCCGGGCCTGTTCTTCCTCGGCCTGCCGTGGTTGTGGACGTGGGGGTCGGGACGTTTCCTCGCCGTGGCTGACGACTCCGCCTTCCTGGCCGACCGGATCGTCGCGTCAGAGCGGGTCGCGGCCGCCTAGGCGCGGGTCCGGATCGGGGGCCGGGCCGGGCCCCCGCACCGACGCCGCGCGGCGGCGCCCGATCTCGACCACGGCGAGCGAGAGCAGCAGCATCATCAGCGCCAACACGACGCAGGTGAGCAGGACGTGGAAGTAACCCTTGGTCTCCGCGTTGAGGAACGGATACGGGTACCAGCCGGTGATCTCGCCCCGGGCGAGCGAGTACCCGAGGTAGACGAGCGGGAACAGCAGGAACAGCACGGCCCGCGAACGCGGGAGGGTCCGCAGCGGCGGCACGAGCAGCCAGTCGAGCAGCACGAGGATCGGCACGATGAGGTGCAGGAGTTCGTTGCAGGTGTGGCCGAGGACCGTGGGCTCGATGCCGACGTCGATGCCGCGCAGCATCAGGTTGTAGACCACGCCGGTGATGACGATGTAGAGGGTCGTGGCTCCCCGCAGGCCCTCGGTGGCGAGGGCCGCGGTCGGCACCGCCGCGAGCCCGAGCATGACGACGGCGGCGAGGACGTTGGACTCCACCGTGAAGTAGGAGAAGAAGTTCGCCGCCGTGAAGCCGGGCTTGTCGTTGCTGCCGACCAGGGTCCCGATCAACGCGAACAGGCCGAGCGCGCCGATGACGGCGCGGCCGGCACGTACGCCGCCCCTCGTCGGGTCCACGGGCGTGAACCTACCGGCCGCCACTCGGAACGGCGGCGCGGGCGATGGCCCCGGCCGTGCGCAGGTCGAACCGGCCGTCGCCCAGCGCGAGGTCGACGACGGTGTCGAACGGGCCCTGGGCCGCGCGGGCCGCGCGCACGCCGGCGTCGAGGAACCAGGGGCGGCGGCACAGGCGGGCCACGAGATCGGTGTGGCGCAGGTGCGTCCCGAGACGTTCGGTCAGGCGTCGCCGCAGCGCCGCCCCGGCGCCGGCACCGTGCACGGCGGCCTCGCCCGCGAGCGCTCCGGACACCGCGGCGTAGAAGATGCCTTCGCCGGAGATGGGGTTGACCAACCCGGCGGCGTCACCGGCGAGCAGGACCCGGCCATCGGGTTGACGCGGTCGGCCGGTCGAGAGCGGCAGCCGGTGACCACGGATGCGTTCGGGTTCGACGCCCGGGATCAGGGCCCGCATCCGTTCGACCAGCGTGGTCCGGGTCGGCGGTGCACCCTGCAACAGTTCGCCGTAACCGACGTTCGACCAGCCGTCGCCGATCGGGAACGACCAGCCGTACGCCGGCCAGTGCTGGGCGGTCAGCGAGAGGTACTGCTCGCCGGGGTTCGTGGTGTCACGGGCGTAGCCCCGGATCGCGAGGGCCACCGTGCCCGCACGGGGCGGCCCGACCCCCACCCGGCGACGCACCACCGACTCGGCGCCGTCGGCACCGATCACCACCCGCGCGGTCATGTCGTCGACCCGGACGTCCCGCACGCCGGCGCTGACCTCGCGGACGTGGTGACGCCGGAGGGTGACCCCGGCCGCGAGGGTGGCTTGGAGCAGGCGGTGGTCGAAGTCCTGGCGGCGCACCACCCAGCCGGTGTCGCGCGTGTCCCGGCGCACCTGCTCGCCGCCCGGCGAGCGCAGGCGCAGCGACGTGATCGGTGCGCTGCCGCGCAGCAGGTCGGCCCGGTCGACCCCGAGGCCCTCGTAGACGGCGAGCGCGTGCGGGGCGATGCCGTCGCCGCAGACCTTGTCGCGCGGGAAGTCGGCGCCGTCGACGATCGTGACGTCGAGGCCCAGGCGGGACGCCGCCAGGGCGGCGGCGCAGCCCGCGGGGCCGGCGCCGACGACCAGGACGTCGGTGTCGGGTGTGCTCACGTCGCCAGCCTGCCCACGACAGCGGTGAACAGCCACGGGGCGCGCTCGGCGAGTGGGACGACCTGGCGGGCGAGGGCCGGCTGCCGGCGCACGGCGAGCAGACCGCGGGTCAGCACGCGCGGCACCCGCGAGGTGCGACGCCACCGGCGCTCGTACCGTTCCGGGGTCCCGGCGACGAGACAGTCCACCAGGTCGGCCGCGGTGGCGAAGCCGATGGCGAGGCCCTCGCCGGTGAGGGCGTCGACGTAGCCCGCGGCGTCGCCGACCAGCAGCACGCGACCGTGGGCACGACGTGACACGTCCTGCCGCAACGGCCCCGCGGCACGGTCACGGGACGCGACCGTTGCTCCCTGCAACCGCTGGTGCAGCTCGGGGAACGCGGCCAGGTGTTCGTCGAAACCCGCTCGGCGTTCCGAGAGCACGGCCACGCCCACCAGGTCGTCGGCCACGGGCGTCACGTACGCCTCGCTGTCGTCGGCCCAGGTGACCTCGACGGTGTCGGTCCACGGCGCGACCCGGTAGTGCCGCCGCCACCCGTACCGCGCGCGCGGCGCCTTGGTGGGTTCGGCGCCGACCAGGCGACGGACGGGCGAGTGCAGGCCGTCGGCGGCGACGACCCACCGGGCCGTGCGGTCGCCGAGACGCGCGGCGTCCGGCTCGAGACGTAGGTCGGCGGCGTCGGCCGTCAGGACGGGGACGCCGGCGTCCGCGACGGCGTCACGCAGGGTCTGCGACAGCGCGGTGCGGCGAACGCCGCGGCCGGGGCCGTGACGGAACCGGGCTGTGGCGACGTGCTCGCCCTGGCGGTACGCGATGCCGGTGAACGGTCGGCCGGGCGGGTCGACCCCGAGTTCGGCCAGCGCGCGCAACGCCCCGGGCATGAGGCCCTCACCGCAGGCCTTGTCCTGCACGCCGTCACGGCGGTCGACCACGGCGACGTCCAGCCCCGCCCGGCGCGCCCGCAGTGCGGTCACCAGGCCGACCGGCCCGGCGCCCACGACGAGGACGTCAAGCGGTGACGAGGGCACGGTTCTCGATCCGGACGCGGACGGTGAGCAGGACGGCGTTCGCCACGGTGAACACCACCGCGGTGATCCACGCGCTGTGCACGAGCGGGAGCGCGGCACCTTCCGCCACCACCGCGACGTAGTTCGGGTGCTTGAGGAAGCGGTACGGCCCACCCGCCTGGAGGTCCAGCCCGGGCACCACGACGACGCGCGTGTTCCACTGCGGGCCGAGGGTGCGGATGCACCACCACCGCAGTGCCTGCGAGGCGAGGACGACCGCGAACATCGACCATCCCAGCGCCGGGACGAACGGCCGGTCACCCAGCCACACCTCGAGCAGGCACCCGGCGAGCAGACCGGTGTGCAGGAAGACCATGACCGGGTAGTGGGAGAAACCGAACTCGCGGCCGCCCCGCTCGAGCGCCCACGCCATGTTCCGTTTCGCGACCACCAGTTCGGCGAGTCGCTCGACCCCGACGGCCAGGACCAGGACGGTGTAGATCACCACTGGACGAGCACCAGCTCGGAGCAGAAGCCGGGGCCCATGGCCATGACGACGCCCCAGTCGCCGGGTGCGGCCGGTCGGTCGCGGAGGGTGTCGCGCAGGACGTGCAGGACCGAGGCGGACGAGAGGTTGCCCACCCGGTCGAGGGACTCCCACGTGACACCGAGGTCGTCGTGGTCGAGAGCCAGGGTGCACTGGATGGCCTCGATGACCTTCGGCCCGCCCGGGTGGCAGATCCACCGCGCGACGTCGTCCAGCTGCAGGCCGTGGTCGGCGAGCAGGCCGCCCACGTCGTCGCCGAGGTAGGTGCGGACGAGGTCGGGGACCTCGGCACCCAGCACGATCTTCAGGCCGGTGCCGCCGACGTCCCACCCCATCGCCCGCTCGGTGTCGGGGTAGAGGTGCGAGCGGGTGTCGACCACGCGGGGGCCGGCCGTGCCGGCCGCGCGGTTCGCGCCGACCGCGACGACCGCGGCGGCGCCGTCGCCGAACAGGCCGCTCGCCACCATGTTGGCCGCGCTCGGGTCGGACCGTTGCACGGTCAGCGAGCACAACTCGACCGAGACGAGCACGGCGACGTCGTCGGGGTGGCCGAGCAGGTGGTCGTGCAACCGCGCGATGCCGGCGGCGCCCGCCACGCAGCCCAGCCCCATCATCGGCACCCGTTTGACGTCGGGACGCATGCCGAGCTTGCCGGCGATACGGGCGTCGAGCGACGGGATGGCGAAGCCGGTGACGGTCGTCGAGACGACGAGGTCGACGTCGTCCGGCTGCAGCCCGGCCTCCTCGAGCGCGCCCGCGACGGCGTCGCACCCGAGGCCGACGGCGACGTCGAGGAACGCGTCGTTGGCGCTGGTGAACCCGTCGAGGTGTTCGTAGCGTTCGATCGGGAGCGCGAGGTGGCGGGTGCGGACGCCCGCGTTGCCGTGGATGCGCGCGGCGACCGCCCGCGAGCGTCCCTCGGGCAGGCACAGGCGGGCGAACAGGGCGGTGAGCTCGGCCTGGTCGTACCGGTGTGGCGGGAGGACCCCGTGGACCGCGGCGAGCGACGTCACCCCGACCACGGTACGGGCCTTGAACGTGTTCGACGCCCCTGGACCCTCTACCTTTCTCGCTGTGATCCGGGCGTTGGCTCTCGCGTGTCACCCCGGCCCCACGGTGGCGGTGACGCTGCTGGCCGTCCTGCTGGGATTGGGGGTGGGACTCGGGGCCGGTGACGTCGTCCTCCTGGGCGCGGCGGTGTCGACCGGGCAGCTCGCGATCGGGTGGACCAACGACGCCGTCGACGCCGAACGCGACCGGGTGGCGGGTCGCCGCGACAAGCCGGCCGCCCGCGGTGCGGTGTCGGTCGGCGTCCTGCGGGCGGCGGTGGCGGTGGCCCTCCCGGCGACCCTCGTGCTCTCGTTCCTGCTCGGGTGGCGGGCGGCGCTGGCGGCGCTCACCCTCGTCGCCGCCGGCATCGCCTACGACCTCGGGCTGAAAGCGACGTGGTGGTCGGGCGCCGCGTACGCCGTGGGCTTCGGCGCGCTGCCGTGCGCCCCGTACCTGGCCCTGCCGGGTCACCCCGCGCCGCCGTGGTGGGCGCCGGTGACCGGCGCCCTGCTCGGCCTGGCCGCTCACGTCGGCAACGTCCTGCCCGATCTCGACGACGACATCGCCGCCGGTGTGCGCGGGCTGCCGCACCGGATCGGCGTGGGCCCGAGCCGGGCGCTGCTCGGTGTCGCCCTGGTCGGAGCCGGGCTCGCCGCCGTGGTGGGCTCGTCGTCCCTCGCCCGTCCCGTGGCGGTCGCAGGCCTGGTCGTGGTGGTGCTCGGCTCGGCCGCGGCGTTGGCGACGGCGGTGCGGCGCCCGTCCTCGGTCGTGACCTTCTACCTCGTGGTGGTCGTGGCCCTGGTCGACGTCGTGCTGTTCGTGCTCGCGGCCTGACGACGTCCGACGGTCGTGGCAGGCTGCCCGCCATGGCCGGGGGTTCGAGCATCCAGGACACGCCGGAACTGCTGGTGCCCGACGTCGCCGCGTGGCGCGGGTGGCTCGAGCGCAACGCCGAGACGGGGTCGGCGGTCTTCCTCGTGCTGGCCAAGAAGGGGCACACCGAGCCCACGTCGCTGACCTACGCCGAGGCGCTCATGGAGGCGTTGTGCCACGGCTGGATCGACGGCCAGGTCCGGCGGCGTGACGACGCCACCGTGAACCAGCGGTTCAGCCCGCGGGGGCCACGCAGCATGTGGTCGGCACGCAACGTCGGCTACGTCGCGCAACTCGAGGCCGAGGGCCGGATGGCCGCGCGGGGGCGGGCCGAGGTCGAGAAGGCGAAGGCCGACGGCCGCTGGGACGTCGCGTACGCCGGCCCCGCGACCATGCAGGTCCCGGAGGACTTCGCCGCGGCGGTCAGGGCGAACCCGCGGGCGCAGGCGATGTTCGACGTGCTCACCAGCCAGAACCGGTTCGCGCTGCTGCACCGACTGGGCCAGCTCAAGACCGCCGCCGCCCGCGAACGACGCATCGTCCAGTACGTCGACATGCTCGCCCGTGGCGACACCGCGTACCCCCAGAAGCGCGGCCACCCGGACGACTGAGGCCCGGTCTCAGGCGTCGGCGATCTCACGGGCCACGGCCACCAGCGCGCGGCGCAGCGCGGCCCCGGCGTGACCGAGTTCGGCGGCGTGGGCGAGCAGCAGCCCACCGCCGCCCCGTTCCGGGTCGTCGACGTCGAGCGTGACCACGTCGTCCGGCACCGTCCCCGCGACCAGCGACGGGACGGTCGTGATCCCGAGACCGGCGGCGACGAACGCGAGTCGGGCGTGCCAGTCGGCGAGCCGGACCACGACGGTCGGATCGTCGAGGGTCGGCCACGGGCCGAACTGCGGTTCGCCCCGCACCCCGCGGCCGGCCACCCACTGCTCACCGGCGAGCTCACCCACCGGCACCCGCTCGAGGTGGGCCAGGCGGTGGTGTCGGCTCACGGCGACCTGCAACCGGCCGGACGGCAGCCGTTCGGTGAGCAGGCCGGCGAGGTCCTCGGCGGACGTCGCGACGGTGGCCGCGACCACCGCCAGGTCGAGGCGGCCGGCTCGCAGGCGCCGCAGGAGCACCGGTGTCGGACCTTCGGCGAAGGTGACCGCGAGGGTCGGGTGTTCCGCCCGTAACCGCGCGAGGGCCCCCGGTACGAGGTGGGCCGCCGTGGCGGGGAAGCCGCCCAGAGCAAGTGCACCGTGCAACGGTTGCGCGAGGTCGTCGAGTTCACGCTCGGCGACGTCGAGTTGGTCGAGCACGGCCGTCGCCCGCCGCGCGAGGCGTGACGCCGCTTTTGTCGGCCGCACGCCACGGGCCTGCCGCTCGAACAGGGTCACGCCCGCCGCGTGTTCGAGAGCGGCCACCTGCTTCGACAGCGCCGACTGGGTGAAGCCGAGAGCCTCGGCGGCCTCGGTGAACGAGCCGGTCTCGAGCACCGCGAGCAACGCGCGCAGCAGCTGCGGGTGGACGTCGAGAGCCATGGGTCCATCATGCCGCCTCGGAATGGCTCGCGCGACGACCATTCGCTGGCGGCAGGCGTCCCGCCGGGTGACAGTGGTACGGGAGAGGAGTCACACCATGGACACGAGCAGGATCTGGTTCGTCACCGGCACGTCGAGCGGCTTCGGCCGGCTCTGGACCGAAGCCGCGTTGGAACGCGGCGAGCGCGTGGTCGCCACCGCGAGGAACCCCGGACAGCTCGACGATCTCGTCGAGCGGTTCGGCGACCGGGTGCTGCCGCTGCGCCTCGACGTCACGGACAGGACGGCGGTGTTCGCCGCCGTGGACACCGCGGTGGAGCGGTTCGGCCGTCTCGACGTCGTCGTGAACAACGCGGGCTACGGGCACTTCGGCATGGTCGAGGAGCTCACCGAGCCCGAGCTGCGGAGCCAGCTCGAGACCAACTTCTTCGGTGCCGTGTGGGTCACGCAGGCGGTACTGCCGGTGCTGCGACGCGGCGGCGGCGGTCGGCTGCTGCAGGTCACCAGCGAGGGCGGCGTGCGGGCGTTCCCCGGTATCGGCGCCTACCACGCGTCGAAGTGGGCGTTGGAGGGGATCTCGGAGTCGCTGCGACAGGAGGTCGCGGCCTTCGGCGTCCGCGTCACCTGCGTCGAGCCCGGCCCGTACGCCACGGACTGGCTCGCGCGGGGCTCGCGCCGCAGCGCCAAACACGCCGACTACGCCGAGGTGCGGGAGGCGACCGCCCCCACGTTCGAGATCGGCGACCCGACGGCCACGAAGGCCGCGGTGCTGGAACTGGTCGACGCCCCCGAGCCGCCGGCCCGGTTGGTGCTCGGCCGGGTGGTCCCGGAGATCGTCGCCGACGTCGAGGCCCGGATCGCGACCTGGCGGGCGTGGGAACCGGTGTCGGAACGGGCGTTCGGCGCCTGAGCGACCGCCGACCGTCGCCGTCACCGTCACGGAGTCGGCGTCCCGGTCGGGGTCACCGGGTCCTCCACGCCGTCAGTGCCGCGACCGCAAACTGCCGCAGGGCCAGCTCAGGACACCGCGGCGGCCACGTCGGACCCGATGAGCTCGGCGGTCAGCGTCGCCTTGGTCTGCGCGATCTGCACCTGGACCACCGTCGTCGCCTTCCGGAACGTGTAGGCGCTGTCCTGGCCGCCGTCCTCGGGCAGGAAGTCCGTGACGAAGGAGATGCCTTCGTCCACACCCGTCGCCGGGTTGCTGTACGCCGCGGGGTCCGCCTCGGTCGAGACCACCATCGCGTTGTGGGCGGCGGTGGTGTCGGCGAACCGGCTGACGGTGATCGCGATGACCGGGACGGTCGGTGGCGGCAGGTGTTCCGACGACGCGAGCGGCCCACTCGCCGGGTAGAACGTGCAGCCGACCGGGCGCCCGTCGCTGGTCGACACCGTCACCCGGCCCAGACGTTCGCCGAGGTCCTCGAGAGCCTTCGCCGTGGGCAGGAGCGGGCAGGTGCCGTCGGCCGTCGTCGTGGGGCCCGCGACCACGGCCGTGGTCGGGGGTGGGCTGGAGGACGCGCGCACGGTCGAGGCGGCGGTGGTCGGGGTGGGTGTCGACGTGGTGTCGGGCACCGCCTCCGTGCAGCCGGCGAGGGTCAGGGCGACGGTCACGCCGATGAGGGCGGACCAGGTCGGACGGCGCACGCCGAGCAGTATCCGCAGCCGTCGCTGAGGACTGCCCGGGCACCGCCACGGTCCGGGTGTCGGATCCGGGCCGCGCCGTTCGTGGAGCATGTGGGCGGCGTCCGCCGCCCGAACGTCGACGACGAGGAGATCCCCGTGCCGCAGTACCTGATCATGTTCAACGACGAGTGGGTTCCCGAGCACACCCCGGAGCAGTTGCAGGCCAAGGGCGTGGCGTCCCGCGAGGTCGTGGGGGAGATGCGCTCGGCCGGGGTGCTGGTCTACACCCACGGCGGCATCGACGCTTCGACGGCGCTGTTCAGCGCGGTCGCCGACGGAGATTCCCCTGTGTTCTCCGATGGTCCCTACGTCGAGACCAAAGAGCACCTCGGCGGGTTCTGTGTCGTGGAGGTCGAGGACGACGCGGCGGCGCGCTACTGGGCGGGCCGGCTCGCCGTCGCGCTGGACTGGCCGCAGGAGGTGCACCGGTTCCGCGGTCGGGGCCACGAACGCGGCGACGTCGCGCCGACGACCTGATCCCCGGGACTCGGATCCCGGGACGCCGTCACGCGGCGAGGTGGAAGGTGTTGACGAACCGGCCCAACAGGGCGCGGCGGCCGCGCAGCACCTGGACCGCGCCGCTGGCGACCGCGTCGTCGGGCCGCAGGTCGCCCGAGAGCAGGCGGTGGATCCCGGCGGCGTCGGCGGCGAAGGCGAGGTCCACGTCGCCCTCACCGCGGCGGACGTCGAGGGTCCGGCCGTCGACCCGGACCAGCAGGTCCGCCGGTCCGAGGTGGGCCGCGTAGGTCGTCGGCGGCAGGGTCGTCGCGGTCTGCGGCCGGAACGCGCTGCGCAGGGCGATGGTCATCGAGTCGGGCGTGATCACCTGGTTCTCACGGGGGTCACCCAGTGCCTTGAACCCCCACGCGCTCAACGCCAGCACGACCGGCTCGAGTTCGCGGCCGTACTCCGTGAGCTCGTAGACGATCACCCGCGAGCGCGGCGCCCGCCGGATGATGCCGGCGGCCTGCAGTTCCTTGAGGCGGGCCGCGAGGATGTTCGTGGGGATGCGGGGCAGGCCCGCGGCCAGTTCGCCGTAGCGCCGCGGGCCGACGAGCAGGTCACGGACCAGCAGCAGCGCCCAGCGCTCACCGACCAGTTCAAGCGCCTGGGTGACCCCGCACCACTGCCCGTAGTCGCGCGCCGCCACCGCTCAGGCCGAGTGGTCGACGACGGCGGGCGGTCCCTCCACGGCCGTCTTCGGGTCCATCCAGCCGAACTCGACGGCGTTGCCGTCGGGATCGGTGAGGCCGCGCTGGTACATGAAGCCGTAGTCGGCGGCGGGACGCGGCTCGGTGGCGCCGGCGGCGAGACCCTTGGCCGCGGTGGCGTCGACCTCCTCGCGGCTGTCGTAGAAGACCGACACCGAGGAGCACGGGCTGACGGCCGGATCGCCGATCGGCAGATCGGTGAAGGTCTGGAAGAACTCGCGCAGCAACACCATCAGGTAGCTGTGGTCCTCCTCGACGACGAAGCAGGCGGCGTTGTGGTCGCTGAACGCGGGGTTCAGGGTGAAGCCGACCGCGCTGTAGAACGCCTTGGCGCGTTCGAGATCGGTGACGGGCAGGCTGACGAACATCGCGGGCACGGCGGGCTCCTCGGGTGGGGTGCGGTGACGCAGACACTTGCAATGAACAAGTGCCGTGTCAAGGGGTCGGCCGCGGCGATCCCGCCGCGATCAGCGCGAGCCCGGACCGAACCAGGTCGTCAGAGCCTGCTCGAGGTCGTCCTGGCCCTCCCCGACCCAGGCGACGTGACCGTCGGGGCGGAGGAGCAGGGCGGGCGCGTCGAGGTGGGAGCTGACGTCGCGGCTCACGTCGACGCGTGAGGCCCAGTCGCTCGCTGCCAGGTCACCGGTCTGGTCGAGCAGGAGTCCGCGGCCGTCGTGGAGGAGGTCGTAGAGACGTCCGTGGGGGAACGGCAGGTCGGGGAGGCGTCGGCCGAGCAGGTCGGGGCCGTCGCCGAAGTCGTACCGGATGCCGGTCCCGGCGATCCGTTCGGTGAGGAACCGGTCGACGACCTCGAACTGCAGGAGTTCGGTGACCAGGCGCCGGACGGCCTGCGGGCCGGGCTCGGGGGAGATGAGCACGCTCTGGGCGCGGGTGAGGGTGAGGATGTCACTCGCGACCGGCCGACGTTCGGCCTCGTAACTGTCGAGCAGACCCGGCGGAGCCCAACCCGCGACCGCCGCGGCGAGTTTCCACCCCAGGTTGAACGCGTCCTGGACGCCGAGGTTGAGGCCCTGACCGCCGAGCGGTGGGTGCACGTGCGCGGCGTCGCCGGCGAGGAAGACCCGCCCGACGCGGTACGAGTCGGCCAGGCGGGTGGCATCGGTGAACCGGGTGACGGACCGTGGCGAGTGCACGCCGAAGTCGGTGCCGGCGAGGGACCGCAGTTGCGTGCGGAACTCCTCGAGCGTCGGCGGCACCGTGCGGTCGTCGCTCACCGCCGCCGCGGGGACGACGGCCCGGTAGCGGCCCTCGCCCGCCGGGCCGATGCCGAAGCCGCGGTGGGTGCGGCGCACCTCGGCCGAGACGCGCGCGATCTCCTCGGCCGGTGCGGTCACCTCGACCTCACCGAGCAGCCACTCGGTCTGGGCGGGTTCGCCGGGGAAGCCGATGTCGAGCGCGCGCCGCACCTGACTCCGGCCGCCGTCGCACCCGACCAGCCAGTCGGCCCGCAACGTGGTGCCGTCGTCGAGCGAGACGGTGACGCCGTCGTCGTCCGCGTCGAGGGTGTCGATCCCGTGTCCACGCCGGACGTCCGCGCCGAGTTCGGTCGCGCGCTCGGTGAGCAACCGGTCGGTGACAGGTTGGGGGATCGCGAGGATGTAGGCGTGCGCGCTGTCGAGCCCCGGTGACCGGCCGGTCTCGATCCCGGCGAAGCGTCCGACCACCCCGGGGTGCTGCGTGCCCTCGGCCAGGAAACGGTCGAGGAGGCCGCGTTGATCGAGGATCTCGACCGTGCGTGGGTGCAGCCCCAGGGACCGGACGGCGGGGTTCGGGGACGCGTCCCTCTCGACCACGACGACGTCGACTCCGTGCAGTCGCAGTTCGGCGGCCAGCATCATCCCGGTGGGGCCGCCGCCGCTGATGATCACGTCGGGCACGGGGTCGACGCTAACGGCTTCCGCGGTGGAGCAGGCTGGGCACGCGGTACGCGACGAGAGGTGGACGATCGTGACGACGTTCGTGCTGATCCCCGGGGCCGGCGGTGCGGGGGAGGTGTACTGGCGGGAGGTGGTGCAGGAGCTCGGCTCGCGTGGGCACTGCGGCATCCCGGTCGAGATCGCCGGGGACGACCCGGCGCTCGGTCTGCCCGAGTACGCCGCGATCACCGACGCCGCGATCGGCGAGCACCGGGACGTCGTGCTGGTCGCGCAGTCGATGGGCGGCTTCACCGCGCCGATGATCGACAAGCGGGACCAGGTCGCGCGGATCGTCCTGCTCAACGCGATGATCCCGGTGCCGGGGGAGACGCCGGACGAGTGGGGGCGGGCCGTCGGGGCGCAGGAGGCGTACGAGGCGGCAGCCGTGGCCGCGGGCCGCGCCACGGACTTCGACCTCGACGAGGTGTTCCTCCACGACATCCCGGACAACGTGAAGGCGGCGATGGCCGAGGGGGACCGCGGGCCGGCCGCCACGCCGTTCGGGCAGCCGTGCACGTTCACCACGTGGCCGGACGTGCCGGTCCACGTCCTGGTCGGGGCCGACGACCGACTGTTCCCCGCGGCGTTCCAGGTGCGGGTCGCGAAGGACCGACTCGGGGTCGACGCGCACGTCGTGCCGGGTGGTCACCTGGTCGCGAAGAGCCGACCGGTCGAGGTCGCGGAACGACTCATCGCCTTCGGGTAGGCGGGCGGGAGGGATGCGAGAATCAGCCGCAATCTGTTGACATCTCTGCCGCAGTCGGTAAATCGAACACATGTCGAACACCGTTTCGGACCGGCTAGCGCGGATCGCCGCGCTGGACGCGCAACGGTGTCGACTGGCCGCCGAGATCGCCCGCGAGACCGCGACCCTGGCCGCCGAACAGCGCGCCGCGATCGAGGTGGAGATCGCGACCGTGCCGAAGCCTGGTGTGGGTCGGGCGCGGCGGCGCGAGCACGCCCGGCGGCAGCTGGTCGCGGAACTCGGTCGGGCGTTGAAGCTGAGCCCGTGGCACGCGGGGCAGTACCTGCGGTGGGCGGTCGAGGCACCCGTCGACACCCCTGGCACCTTCTCGTTGTTGGAGCGCGGGGAGTTGTCGGAGGCGGGCGCGGATTGTGTTCGACCAGGTCGCACCGTTGGAGCAGGTGGACCGGCAGATCGTCGATGCCGGTATCGCGGCGAACCTCGACGGGTGGGGCGACCGGACCCTGACCCGCCGGACCCGCGCCGCCGTGCAGGAACTCGACCCCGCCGGCGCCTGCGCCCGCGCGGTGCGAGCTGCCGGTGAGCGGCGGGTCACCACCCGCCCGGCGCCGGATGCGATGGGCTGGCAGACGCTGCTCGCCCCGATGGTGCAGGTCGTGGCCTGCCGGGCCGCGCTCGAGCAGGCCGTCAGAGACGCCCGGGCCGCCGGGGATCAACGCGCCCGCGACCAGATCATGGCCGACACGGTCGTCGAACGGATCACCGGACAGACCTCGGCCCCCGCCGTCCCGCTCGCGGTGCAGCTGGTCATCACCGACCGCACCCTGCTCGGTGTCAGCGACGCACCTGCCCGCCTGGCCGACGGATCACCGATACCGGCACCCCTGGCCAGGGCGATGGTGCTCGACACCGAGACCGCGCACCGGGTCCGCCGCCTGTTCTGCGACCCCGCCGGCCGGCTCATCACCGCCGAGACCGCCTCACGTCAGTTCACCAGAGCCATGGCCGACTTCGTGGCGCTGCGTGACGAAGACACCTGCACCACGGACTTCTGCGACGCCCCGATCCGGCACGTCGACCACCACCGACCCCACACCCACGGCGGCCGGACGAGCCTGACCAACGCCCGCGGGATGTGTGTCTGGTGCAACGAGACCAAAGCCGATCGCGTCCCGGACACGTCGCCACGGCCGCCGTCGACGCCCGCCCGGCCACCGGGCCGACCGACCTGCCGACGGCGACGCCGGTCGCGGGTCGAACGGATCGCGCGGCGCCGGATCGAGGCGGCGCTGGGTCAGCAGGCCCGGGTGTTCGTCACGTCCCACGGAGTCACGCCGCGCTGAGGCGTGCCGCCGTCAGTTCGTGACGGCGACCTCGTAGCTCCAGACCTCGCTGTGCACGCCGACCGGACGGGGGGCCGGTTCGCCCTGCCGCTCGGCCTCGGAGCGGTGGCCGTGGGCGAAGGCGGCTGAGGAGGTCCACGCCTGGAACGACTCCTCGTCGCGCCAGCGGGTCAGCACCAGCCACTGGCGACGGTCGTCCGTCGGCTTGAGGAGCTCGAAACCCTCGAAGCCGTCGGCGGAGTCGACCGCTCCGGCCCGGGCGGCGAAGCGGTGGGCGAGTTCGTCGCCGCTGTCGGCTTCGACGGTGATGGCGTTGATCTTGATGACGGTCACCCGTCCGATGGTGCCCGGCGCCGATGTGAGCCCGGGCGCTACCCCCGTGCCGAGTAGTGGGCGATCTTGTCGTCGAGCACCGCCAGCGCCTTCCGCGTCGCCTCCTGGTGCGCCAGCAGATCGGCCCGCCGCTGCTGCAGGAACGCGACGCGGTCGGCCGGGTCGCTCGCATCGCTGCGCAGCAACTCGGTGAAGCGACGCAGGTCGGCGATGCCCAGCCCGGCGTCCCGCAGACACGTGAGCAGACCGACCCAGGCGAGATCGCCCGCGGTGTAGCGGCGGCGCCCGCCCGCGGTGCGGTCGACCGGGGCGGTGAGCCCTTCGCGCTCGTAGTAGCGCAAGGTGTCGAGGGTCAGGCCGGTCCGCTCGGCCGCTTCCTGCGGCGTGTACGAGGCGCTGGTGTCGGCGGCGCTCATCCGGTCATGGTGTCACGACCGAGGGCGCTCGCGACCTGGTCGAGTTCGGCCGTGGTCATCGGTGGTGCCTGCAACGTTCCCAGCGTGTCCTCCACCTGCACCGCGGTGCGGAAGCCCGGCAGCGGGACGGCGTCGGGCTCGGTGGCGAGTACCCAGGCCAGCGCGCCCTGCGCCAGCGTGCGACCACCCGAGGTGAGGACGTCACGGACGTCGGACAGTCGGTTCCACGCCTGCTCGGTCGGCACCCCGCCGGCGAACCACGTCAACCACTCCGGTTGGTGGTGACGCACGTCGTCCTCCGGCAGTGGCGTGTCCGGACGGTGGCCGCCGCCCAGCAGTCCCATCGCGAGCGGCGAACGCAGCAACAGACCCAGACCGTGTTCGCGACCGGGCGCCACCGATGCGGCCGGGCCGTCGAGAACGTTGCACTGTGCCTGCAGCACACCGAAGTGCTCTCCGGCCAGCAAGGGTTCGAGCTCGGACGGGAAGTCGGTGCTCACGCCGTACCACCGCACCGTCCCCTCGGCGACGAAGTCCTCGAGCACCGCGATCAGGTCGCCGACCTGCTCGGCCGGGATGCCCGGGGTGTGCAGTTGGTAGACGTCGACGTGGTCGCGGCCCAGCCGACGCAGCGACGCCGTCAGGGCGGCCCGGACACCGACCGGCGACGTGTCGACCCCGGTCAGTTCCCGCGTCGCCTCGTCGAAGGTGTTGCCAAACTTGGTCGCGACCAGCACCTCGGGACGACCGGCGAGCGCGCGGCCGAGCAGCCGTTCGGCGTGCCCGGCGCCGTAGACGTCGGAGCTGTCGAACAGGGTCACCCCGAGGTCGACGGCCGCGGCGAGCGCGCGCAGCGACTCGGCGTCGTCGACGCCGGTGTAGCCGAGGTCCGCGCTGGCGCGGCGCATCGCGCCGCCGATCGGCCAGGTGCCGAGGCCGATCGCCGACACGGTGAGTCCGGTGCGGCCCAGGGTGCGGGTCGTCGTGGCGCGGGTCGGCGGGCGGGTCGTCGGGTCCGGTGCCGTGGTCATGTGCCCACCCTGCGACCTGGAGCGCGCACCAGGTCAAGTGCCGGCCGTAGCCTCGTCGCCGTGATGCTGCCGGGCGCCGGGTCGGCCGGGGCCGACCTCCCGGTGCGCGCGGTGCTGCCGGACGTCGTCACGGCCGTGCGGGAACGGGGCACCGCGGTGCTCGTCGCCCCGCCCGGCTCGGGCAAGACCTCGCTGCTGCCGCTGGCGTTGGCCGACGCCGTGGACGGACGTGTGCTGGTCGCCGAGCCGCGCCGCCTGGCCACCCGCGCCGCGGCGCACCGGCTGGCGACGCTCGTGGGCGAGAAGCTCGGCGGACGCGTGGGATTCGCCATGCGGGGCGAACGTGTCGGGGGCTCGGACGTGCGGGTCGAGGTCGTCACCACCGGTCTGCTGGTGCAGCGGCTGCAGCGCGACCCGGAGTTGCCGGGTGTCGGCGCAGTGGTCCTCGACGAGTGCCACGAACGTCACCTCGACTCCGATCTCGCCCTGGCGTTCGGGGTCGACGTGCGCACCAACCTGCGAGACGACCTGGCCTTCGTCGCCACCTCCGCGACCGCTGACACCGCGAGCATGACCCGGGTGCTGGGGACGGACGGGAGCCCGGCGCCGGCGGTCACCAGCGACGCCGCCTCCCACGGTGTCGACATCGTCTGGGCGCCGCCCGACCGTCCGCTGCCACTGTTGCCCGGTGCACGGGTCGACCCCCGAATGCTCGCCCACGTCGCGGATGTCGTGCAGCAGGCGCTGTCCGAGACCACCGGCGACGTCCTGGTCTTCCTGCCAGGGGAACGCGAGATCGAGACGGTCGCACGGTCGGTGCGCGGTGACGTGGACGTGCTGCCGCTGTTCGGACGCCAGCGCGCCGAGGCCCAGGACCGGGCGCTGCGGGTGGGACCTCGACGGCGGGTCGTGCTGTCCACGGCGGTCGCCGAGAGTTCGCTGACCGTGCCGGGGGTGCGTGTCGTCGTCGACGCCGGGTACTCCCGGGAACCCCGGGTCGACCACGCCCGCGGTCTCGGCGCGTTGGTGACGACGCGGGTGTCGAAGGCGTCGGCCGAACAGCGCGCGGGTCGAGCCGGGCGCGAGGCACTCGGTGTCGTCTACCGGTGCTGGTCGAGGCACGACGACGTCTACCTCGCCGCCCACCCGACGCCCGAGATCGCCGCGGCGGACCTCACCGGTTTCGCCCTGGCCGTCGCGGCCTGGGGCGCGCCGGGCGGGAGCGGTCTGCGGTGGCTCGACGCACCGCCCGGACCCGCCCTGGACGCCGCGACCGGCCTGCTCACCCAACTCGGGGCGCTCGACGACGACGGGCGGATCACGCGTCGCGGTCGGGCGATGGCCGACGTCGGGGCCCATCCGCGCCTGGCCCGCGCGGTGCTCGACGGCGCCGACCTGGTCGGGGCCGACCGGGCGCGCGAGGTCGTGGCGATCCTCTCCGACGAGTCCCTGGCCGGCCGCGGTGACGACCTACCCGCCCGCTGGCGGCAGTTGCGCCACGGTGACGACCCTGCGACCGGCCGGTGGCGCGCCGAGATCCGCCGACTCGGACGGGGCGGGCCCTCCGCGCGGGGATCGGTCCCGGACGACCTCGCCGCCGGGATCGTCGTCGGCCTGGCGTTCCCCGACCGCCTCGCGCGGGCCCGGAGCGCTGACGCCACGTCCTACCTCATGTCCGGCGGCACCGGGGTGTCCCTGACACCGGACTCACCCCTGCGCGGCAGCGGGTGGTTGGCGGTCGCGGTTGCCGACCGGCCGGTGGGTCGCGCCGACGCGCGGGTGCGCGCCGCCGCCCCGATCGACGAGGCCACGGCCCGCGAGGTGGGCGCGGCACTGCTGCATCGTGCAACGGACATCGCGTGGGACGACGACGGGCTGAGGGTGGTCGAGCGGGAATCCCTCGGCGCGATCGTGCTCTCCGAGCGCCGCCCGGCCCGCCCGGACCCCGCGGCGGTGAGGGCGGCGGTGCGCGACGGCGTGCGGAGATCGGGTCTCGGGGTGCTGCGGTTCACCCCGGCGGCGCAGGAGTTCCGGGCTCGACTGGCGTTGTGCCACACCGTGCTGGGCGATCCGTGGCCCGACGTCTCCGACGCCGCCCTGCTCGCGCGCCTCGACGACTGGCTCGGTCCTGATCTCGACGGGGTGCGTCGCACCTCCGACCTCGCCCGCATCGACGTCGTCGCGGCGCTGCGGCGGCTGCTGCCCTGGCCCCAGGCCGGCCGCCTCGACGACCTCGTGCCGGAGCGGGTGCCGATCCCGACCGGCGAGCAGCGACGCCTCGACTACACCGCCGGTGACGCTCCGGTGCTCGCGCTGCGGGTCCAGGAGGCGTTCGGGTGGACCGACACCCCGACGGTCCTCGACGGCCGGGTGCGGGTCGTCCTGCACCTGCTCTCGCCCGCCGGTCGACCGGCCGCGGTGACCTCGGACCTCGCCTCGTTCTGGCGCCAGGGGTACCCGCAGGTGCGCGCCGACCTGCGCGGTCGCTACCCGCGGCACCCGTGGCCGGACGATCCGCTCGCGGCGACCCCCACGCGGCGGGCTGCGCCCCGACGCCGGTGACCTGACGGTTGTCGGTCGCGGCCGCTACGGTCCCCGGGCATGGACGAGTTCGTCGAACGGCACCTGTCGGGATCGGTTCCACCGTGTCGACCTGTCCGGATCGACTTTTGACACCGTGGACCTCAGCGGGGCGAAGATCCGCAACGCCAACCTCGCCGGGCTCGAGATCCGGGAGGCGTGGCTCGACGGGGTGGTCATGCGAGGCGTCGAGATCCCGGACCTCGACGTCTACGGGGAACTCGGTCGGGTGGTCGTCAACGGCGTCGACGTCACGGCTTACGTCGAGACGGAACTCGACCGCCGGTACCCCGACCGGTCGTTGATGCGCCCGACCGATCCCGAGGGCTTCCGCGTGGCGTGGGACGTCGTCGAGCGCTTCTGGGACGACACCGTGGCGCGCGCCCGCACGCTCGACCCGGCGCTGTTGCACGAGCGGGTCGACGGCGAGTGGTCGTTCACCGAGACCCTGCGTCACCTGGTCTTCGCCACCGACTGCTGGGTCGGCCGTGCCCTCGGGGGCGATCCCGCGCCGTGGCACCCGCTCGCGCTGCCGTGGGACGGCATGCCCGACACCGAGGGCGTGCCGCGGGACCGTGAGGCCCGCCCGGACCTCGACACCGTGCTCGCGATGCGCCGCGACCGGATGGACCAGGTCCGTGCCGTCATCGAGGCGCTGACCCCCGACCGCCTCGCCGGCACCACCACACCCGTCGAGGCGATCGGGTGGCCGGAACCTCGCGCCTACCCGGTGCAGGAGTGCCTGCGCACGGTGCTCAACGAGGAGTGGGAGCACCACCTCTACGCCGAGCGTGACCTCGACCGGCTCAGCTCGGCTCGATCCCCATCGACGCCAGCGTGAGCACCTCGTCGGCCCGGCCCCAGCCGCCGTCGGCCACCTCCTCGACCAACACCATCGTGTGCGGGCGGGCATCCTCGCCGAACAGCGACACCAGGAGATCGGTCGTGCGGTGCACGATCTCCTCCTTCTGGGCCGCGGTGAGCGTGCCCTGGGGCACCTTGTAGTTCGCGAACGGCATGACGGTCTCCTGGAGGGAAGTTGTGGGAGGCAACGGTTGCGGTCGCATGACGACCGCGGGGTGGGTCAGACCAGGCCGCCGTTGACGCGGAGGGTCTGGCCGTTGACCCAGTGCCCCGCCGGGCTCGCGAGGAACACGACCGCACCGGCGATGTCCGCGGGCTGACCGAGGCGGTCCAGCGGCACGGCGTGGGCCAGTCGGCTCACCTCCTCCTCGGTCTTGCCGTCGAGGAACAGGTCGGTGGCGGTGGGGCCGGGCGCCACGGTGTTGACGGTGACGTCGCGGCCGCGCAGTTCGCGGGCGAGGATCAGGGTGAAGCCCTCGGTCGCCGCCTTGGACGCGACGTACGGGCCGTAGGTGGGGGTGTTGGTCCCCACCACCGACGTCGAGAAGGTGATCACGGTGCCGCCGGGGCGGGTGCGACGTGCCGCCTGCTGCAACACCAGGAACGTTCCGCGCACGTTGGTGCGCTGGACCTGGTCGAAGGCGTCGAGGTCGAAGTCCGCGATGGGCGCGAGCTTCATGATCCCGGCGGCGTTGACGGTGACGTCGACGCCGCCGAACTGTCGCTCGGCGGCGTCGAAGAGGGCGGCGACGGCGTGCTCGTCGGCGACGTCCGCCGCGACCGCGACAGCCTCGCCGCCGGCTCCGGTGATCGCGTCGACCGTCCGGGCGGCGGCCCCGGCGTTGCCCGCGTAGCCGACGACGACGGCGTAGCCCGCCGCTCCCAACGCGGTGGCGGCGGCGGCGCCGATGCCGCGCGACCCGCCGGTGACGACGGCGACGCGTCGTGGGGTGCTGTCCGTGGAGTTTCCCGTGCTCATGACTCCAGTGTCGGCGCTGAGCGACCATGATTCCAATGAATGATGAGCATGTACGGTATGCGTGTGACGGATGTGGGGGACATCGACCTCAACCTGTTGCTGCCGTTGGCCGCGCTGCTGGAGGAACGTCATGTCACCCGGGCGGCCGAACGCGTCCACCTGAGCCAGCCGGCGATGAGCCGGACGCTCGCCCGCCTCCGTCGGGTCTTCGACGACGAACTGCTCGTGCGGGGTCCGGCGGGGTACGAGCCGACGCCACGGGCCGAACGCATCCAGCGCGACCTACGGGCGCTGCTCCCGCAGGTCCGCCAGTTGTTCGCGGGCGGCCGGTTCGACCCCGCGGCGGCGACCGAGAGTCACCGGCTCTCCGGCACCGACTACGCGGTGTGGCTGTTCGCGCCCTCGCTGTTCCGCGCCGTGCTGCTGGCCTCGCCGCACTCGCAGATCACCTTCACGCCGTGGCACGACCGGGTCTTCGAGGACCTCGAGCGTGGCACCGTCGACCTCGCCTTCTACGGTCTCGCAGCCCCCGCCGGACTCCGGTCGCAAAAGCTGTTCGACGAGCGTTTCGTGTGCCTGGTGTCGGACGCGAGCCCGCTCGCCCGGCGTCGGCGCCTCGACCTCGACACCTACCTCGCCGCGTCCCACGTCGTCATCGACGTCGGCGAGGGCGAGCAGACCGTCATCGACCGTCACCTGTCGACCCTCGGGCGTCGGCGGGCGGTGAGCCTGCGCCTGCCCTACCACGCCGCGGCGCCGGCGGTGCTGCCCGGAACGGCGCTGGTGGCGACGTTGCCGAAACGGCTCGCCGACACCTTCGCCGGTGACCCGGACCTGCGCTTCCTCGCCGCCCCGCCCGAGATCGCCGCCATGACCTACCGGATGTCGTGGCACCCGCGGCTCGACGACGACCCGGCCCACCGCTGGCTACGCGCGCAGGTGCGCGCCGTTGTCGGGGGTGGGGGCGATGATCCGGGACGAAGTCGTCCCTGACGAGAGGTGCACCGTGGACCGGGAGCTGCCCGTGGTGTCGTTCCCCGACCGCGCCGCGTTGCGGTCCTGGTTGACCGAGCACCACGCCGATTCCGCCGGCGTGCTGGTCGTGGTCCCCCAGGGTGGTCGACCCGGTCTGCGCTTCGAGGACCTGCTCGACGAGGGGTTGTGCTTCGGCTGGAGCGAGAGCACCCGGCTGCCCGGGGACGACGAGTGCTACCTGCAACGGTTCACACCGCGGCGCCGAGCGGGGACCACGTCGGCCCGGAACCTCGCCCACGCCCGGCAGTTGATCGAGGCGGGACTGATGACCCCGGCGGGCCGCGCGGCTCTGCTGCTCGACTGAGAGGATGACGCCCATGGCCAGGTTGCGGGTCCACAACTTCACGATCAGCCTCGACGGCTTCGGTGCCGGTTCCGGGCAGCGGCTCGACGCGCCGATGGGTGACCACGTCGAGGGCCTGCACGCGTGGATGTTCGCGACCGCCTTCGGCCGGGCGATGTTCGGCGGCAGCGGCGGCACCACGGGCGTCGACAACGAGTTCGCGGTCGCCGGCGACGACGGCATCGGCGCGACCATCATGGGCCGGCACATGTTCGCGCCGGCCGCAGGGCCGTGGCCCGACCCGTCCTGGCGGGGGTGGTGGGGCGAGACCCCGCCCTACGGTCACGACGTGTTCGTCATGACCCACCAGCCACGGCCGGATCTGGTGATGGACGGCGGGACGGTCTTCCACTTCGTCACCGGTTCACCGGAAGACGTGCTCGCGCAGGCGGTCGAGGCGGCGGACGGCGGCGACGTGCGCCTCGGCGGCGGGGCCTCGACCGTCGACCAGTTCCTGCGCGCCGGCCTGGTCGACGACCTGCACCTCGTGATCTCGCCGATCCTCGTCGGCAGCGGCGCGCGCTTGTTCACCGATCTCGCCGGCCTCCCCGACGGCTACCGCGTGAGCGCCCTGACGCCGTCGGACACCAGCGGCGTCGTGCACGCCACGATCACCCGCCGGGACCCGGCATGACGTCGGCCGCCACGGTGCCCGTGTTCGGACGGGCGGTCGACGCCCAGACCCGGTGCGTGCACTGGCACTCCGACCGCGACGTCGTCGCGATCGAGTTCGCCTGTTGCCGGCGGTTCTTCCCCTGTCACGCCTGCCACGAGGAGACGGCCGACCACCCGGCGACGACGTGGGCCGTCGCCGAACGCGGCCACGCGGCGGTGCTGTGCGGTGTGTGCCGCTCTCGCCTCACGATCGAGGAGTACCTCGCCGGCGGCGACGCCTGCCCGCGCTGCGCCGCTCCGTTCAACCCCGGGTGCCGGCTGCACCACCACCTCTACTTCGACTGAAGCGGGACGTGGCCGGCGTCGCCGCTGGCGCGACGACGATCACCGCGAGCGCGTCGACGGTCGCGTCGAGCGGTGCGAAGCTCGCCGTGATCTCGCGGCGCACCCGCTCGAGGGTGACGCGGTCCAGCCGGGTCGCCAGCGAGCAGTGCGGCACCCAGGTGTCGGGTTCGCTGCGCCCGACGAACGCCGCCGGCCACGGACCCGCGACGACGGCCGCGTACACGGACCGTTGCAGGGTGCACAGGTCGGTCGGGTCGTCCGGGCCGAGCCACAGGGCACCGGCCCGGCCGAAGGTGCCCACCCGGCTCAGGCGGAACCGCACCGGGTCGCTCCGCGCCGCCAGGTCTCGCGCCAGGTCGACCACTCCGTCCAGCTGCTCGGGGTGCACCCGCACGGCGGCCAGAGTGAGGTGCGGCCGGTGTCGCGGCCGTGCCGGCAGCCGGACCCCCGTCCGGGCCACGGCGTCGCGCACCGCGAGCACCGCGGCGTCGGTGGCGGCGTCGAACGCGGCGCACACCACCGCCGTCACCAGACCGGGCCCGGTCACCGTGTCGCGGAGCTCCGTGGTCCGACGCCGACCTCGAGCGGCACGCCGGCGGTGGCGGCGACCCGGGCGAGGTCGTCGCGTCCGAGCCCCCGCAGCGGCAGCCGTGAGCCGTCGCGCAGGTGGGCGTACGCCAGCGGATCGGTCGACCAGGGGTGGGGCGTGGTGATGCGCTCGAGCTCCGCGAACGGGACGTCCCGGTGCCGGAAGCCCACCCGTGGCAGACGCAGGTGGTCCGTCCGCACCACCGCGTCGGTCGGCGCGAGCCAGGCAGCGCCCATCGCCCCGCACGTCGCCGCCCACACCACCGCGACCGTTCCGCCGCCCAGCAGCGCCCCGGCACCGGAACCCGCACCCACGACGAGGTAGGCCGCGCCGATCGTGCGGGTCCCGAACCGCAGGCGAGGCGTCACCTGGCCGACGGTACGGTCCGCCCAGACGCGGCTACGCCGGCGCGGCGAACGTGAACCGGGTGCAGTCGGCGCGGAAGGCGAACCACGCGAGAGCTCGGCGCGGCGTCAGGACCTGCAGCGGGGTCAGCGGGCGACGCGGCCGCGGCGGCGCACCAGCGCGAGGCTGCACGCCGGCAGCGACGTGGCGACGAGGGCGACCACGAGCACGCTGAGGGCGAGAACCATACGTTCCGTTCTACCACACCGATGAGGTAGGAATTGTGAGACGATCCGCGCCATGGCGATCCCGCAGCCCTCTCCACCCCGTTCCGGCGCCCCCGTGGTGGCGGTGGTCGGCACCGGCGCGGCCGGGACCCTCGCGGCGATCCACCTCGCCGCGACGGCCGGGCGCGCGGGCCGTCCGCTCGACCTGCTGCTGGTCGACGACCGGCCGACCGGCCGGGGCGTCGCCTACGGGACCTCGGACCGCCGCCACCGGCTGAACGTGCCGGCGGCACGCATGAGCGCGTGGCCCGACGACCCCGACCACTTCCGGCGGTGGCTGGTCACCCACGCCGACCCCGCGGCCACCGGCGCGACCTTCGCCGCCCGCGCCGACTACGGCCGCTACCTCGCCGACACCCTCGACCGGACCGTCGAGGCGACCTCCGGGGTCGGGCTCGAGCGGGTTCCCGAGCGGGCCATCTCGCTGACCACGATCGGGCGGCGGTGGCGGCTCGGCCTCGACGCCGCCCGCAGCCGTCCGGCCGATGCCGCCGTGCTCGCCCTCGGCAACGGCGCACCCGACGTCGGCTGGGCACCGGACTCGTTGCGCCGCTCCCCGCGCTTCGTCCCGGACCCGTGGGCACCGGGCGCGTTGTGGGCGATGCCCGACGACGCACCCGTGCTGCTGGTCGGGTCGAGCCTGACGATGGCCGACGTCGTCGTCGCGCTCGGTGACACCGAACGGGTCGTGCACGTCGTGTCGCGTCACGGGCTGGGTCCGCTCGCCCACCGCCCGGACCCCTCTCCGGCCGTGGCGCCACCGGTCGTCCCCGACGGCCCGCTGACCTGGCCGCAGGTCCGTCGCCTGGTCGTCGGCCACATCCGGGAGCACGTCGCCCGGGGTGAGGACTGGCGGGCCGCGGTCGACGGGCTGCGCCTGGTCACGACGCGGCTGTGGCAGGCGATGCCGGACGCGGAACGTCGCCGCTTCCTCGCCGTCGGTGCGCGGCGGTGGGACCAGGTGCGGCACCGCGTCGAACCCGCGATCGGGGAGTGGCTGCAGGAGCGGGTCGACGCCGGCCGCCTGGTGCTCCACGCCGGCGAGATCGTGGCCGCCGAGGAGACCACGGGTGGCCTGCGCGTGGGGCTGTCGTGCGGGGAGCACCTCGACGTCGGCGCGGTGGTCGCCTGTACCGGCCCTCGCGCTGACCTGCGCGCGGACCACGACGCGCTCGTCCTCGACCTGTTGACCTCCGGCACCGCGCGCCCGGGTGAGCACGACATGGGCCTCGCCACCGACGACGACGGTCGGGTCCTCGGCGGCGACGGCGGGGACCGGGCGGTCTGGACGCTCGGCCCGATGCGGCGGGGGCAGTTGTGGGAGTCCACGGCCGTCCCCGAGATCCGGCAGCAGGCCGCGGCGCTCGCCGCGGCGGTCCTCGCCGACCTGCCCGGCCACCGCGTCGTGCGCCGCCCCCGCGACACCTACGGCCTGCCGCTCTCCACCACCCCCGAGGCGGCCGAGCTCTACGGCCGTGGGCTCGGCCGCGTGCTGCGGGTGCAGGACGGGGCCGAGGACCTGGTCGCGGCGGCCGTCGCCGCCGACCCGGGCTTCGCACTGGGGCACGCGGCACTCGCCCTGCTCGGTCACGAGGGCGGTGCGGACGGCGTCGACGTCGAGGCCGCACTCGCCGCGGCGGCCGCCGCGGTCGACCAGGCCGACGAGCGGGAACGGCGGTTCGTGCAGGTCGCCCGGGACCGCATCCGCCGCCCGGGTGCGCGGTCGGCGGCCGCGCTCATCGCGCACATCCAGGCCTATCCCGAGGACGCCCTGGCCGTCAGCGTGGCCGTGCCGACCATCGCCTTCGGCGGCGCGACCGAACTGCCGCAGGAGGCGTGGGCGCTGGTCGAGGGACTCGCGCCCGCCTACGGCGACGACTGGTGGTACCGCGGCCTGTTGGCGTTCATGCGTCAGGAGCAGCAGCAGTGGGACGAGGCGATGGCCCTCGCCGAGGCCTCGCTCGCGGCCGAGCCGCACGCGGGGCACGCCGCCCACGCCAAGACCCACGTCCACTACGAGACCGGCGACCACGTCCAGGGTCTCGCGTGGCTGAACCGTTGGATCACGGCGTCGGGCCGGGCCACGGCGCACGGTGCCCACTACTCGTGGCACGCGGCGTTGCACGAACTCGCGACCGGTCAGGACGACGCCGCCGCCGGCCGGTACGCGGCCCAGCTCGCGCCGCCCAGGGTCACCGGGGTGCGGGCGTTGGTCGACTCGGTGTCGCTGCTGTGGCGCGGGTACGTCGACGGCGCATGGGACTGGCCCGAGGTCGGCGCCGTCCTCGACACCGTGGAGCCGGCGCTGTTGCGCGAGCCCCCGACCCCGTTCGTCGCCCTGCACGTGGCGGTCGCGCTGACCGCGGGCGAGGACGCCGCCGGGCTGGCCCGGCTGCGTGAGCACGCCGCGGGGCGCGGCGAGCCGGTGTTCCGGGAGACCGTGGCGCCCCTGGCCGACGCCCTGCTCGCGCTCGTGCGTGGTGACGCCGGCACGGCCACCGACCGACTGCTCGAACTGCACGGCGTGGCCCGCCTCGGCGGCAGCGCCGCACAGCAGGACGTCGTGGAGGGAACGTTGCTGTATGCAGCGATGACGGCGCGGCGGCGGGAGCTGGCGCAGACCCTGCTGCGCGAGCGGCTCGAGCGGCGACCGTCACCGCGGGACGCCGCGCGGCTCGCGGCCCTGACCGGCCCGCGGGCCGGACGCGTCGTCGACGGGGTGCCGCGCCGCCCCGCGCCCTGAATCCGTTGCATTGAGCAACAAACCAGCGGAACGACGGAGCGTCAGACGAAACGGATCCCGGCGAGCTGGGTGGCTTGGGCGACCAGGCGTCCCCGGCTGTCCCACACCCAGCAGCGTTCGTCGACCCGGCCGGCCTCGACGAGGTGGGCGGTCTGGCGCACCGTCACCGGACCGGGGGCGGGCAACGCCCGGACGTAGGCGGTGAGCTCGAGCGTCGGGACCCACCCGGACGGTCCGATGTCGAACGTCGCCGGCGGCAGGGCGTCGACCGCGTACAGCAGTGAGAGCGGGTCGAAGTCCTCGTCGCCCTGCAGCGCGAGGGTGGCGCGCAGCTCGCCACGACCGGTCGGCGGGATCGTGAAGCCACCGCAGGACGGGTCCAGGCGCATGTCGACCTGAGCCATCGCACGGGCCTCGGTGCCCAGCGGGGTCACCGGCGGGACACGGAGCAGGTCGTCCGGGGCGGGCAGGTCGACGCCGGGCGCGCCGGCGTCCCAGGTCGGGCTGGTGTCCGGGTCGAGCCGGCCGGTCGTGAACAACGCCTCGACCGCGGTCGCGTCGCCCTGCCGCAGCCGCGCCCGCAGTTGACTCGCCGAGCGGCCGGCCCGCAGCGTCTCGACCTCGACGACGACCGGTCCGGGGTCGGGGGAACGCAGGTAGTGCGCGCTCGCGGCCAGCACGTGCGGGTGGGTGTCGGAGGTGGTAACGGCGCGGGCGAGCATGGCCAGCAGGTAGCCGCCGTTCGGTTTCCCCGCGATCGTCCACTCGGCGGAGACCTCGCCGGTCCAACGGTCCTCGCCGGTCGGTGTGAGCGCGGTGGCGGTGGAGAAGGGCACGAGCACCTCGTCATCCCAGCACACGGAAGACTCTGCCGAGCTCCTGGTGTGCGGACGCCGGAGGGCGCACGATGTCCGGTGTGTACCCCCGAACACGTCGTCCGGCCCGTTCCGTCGTCGCCCTCGCCGTCGGAACGCTGGCTCTGACCGGCGCTGCTGCCGTCCCGACCACCTCCGCCGCGGCGGCCTCGTCGTTGCACACGGTCACGGTCACGGTGCCCGCCCAGTTCCGCACCGCGCCGTTCGACGTCGAACGGCGCCTCACCGTGCCCGCCGGGTGGACCGCGAAGGTCTGGTCGCGGGTGGGTGGCGCGCGGATGGCCGCGTGGGCGCCGGACCGCTCGCTGCTGGTGTCGGGCAGTGGCCGGGTGGTGCGGTTGCAGCAGGGCACCAAGGCGGCCGCCGTCCCCGTGCAGACCGTGCTGCTCAGCGGTCTGAACGATCCCCAGGGGCTCGCCTTCGACGGCACCACGTTGTACGTCGGGGAGTCCGACCGGGTGGAGGCGTTCACCTACAGCGCCGGGGTCCTCTCCGGTCGGCGCACCGTCATCTCCGGTCTGCCCGGGGGCGGCCACGACGCCAAGGGGCTGGTCGTCGGAGCCGACCACGCGCTCTACGTCACCGTCGGTAGCGCGGGCAACACCACCGTCGAGGACCGCACCGCCACACCGGAGCGGGCGGCCATCTACCGGGTCGACCCCGCGAGCGGGGCCTCGACGGTCTGGGCGCACGGCGTGCGCAACGGCACGGGTCTCGCGCTCGACCCGAAGGGGGCGATCTGGACGGCGGTCAACAACCGCGACCAGATCGGCTATCCCTGGCACCGGGACTACGACGGCGACGGCACCGACGACTACGGCAAGGTGCTGCAGGGCTACGTCAACGACCACCCGGTCGAGGAGATCGCCAGGCTGACGTCGGGCCGTGACCTCGGGTGGCCGTACTGCAACCCCGACCCGGACGTCACCCCGGGCGTGGCCGGCACCGCGTTCGACTTCACCAAACCGCCGTACGTGGCCGACGTCCAACTCAACCCGGGCGGCACGAAGCTGAACTGTGCGACGCTCCCGCCGATCCAGCTCGGGCTGCCCGCGCACTCGGCGCCGCTCGGCTTCCACTTCGTCACCGGGTCGTCGTTGCCGTCGGCGTGGCGCACGGGTGCGGTGGTCGCCGTGCACGGGTCGTGGAACCGTCAGCCGCCGCAGCCGCCGTCGGTGCAGTTCCTCACCTGGGACGGCAAGGTGCTCGCGGGCTCCCGGACGATGGTCACCGGCTTCCAGGCCGCGGACGGCTCGCGCTTCGGGCGCACGGTCGACGCCGTGCCCGGCCGTGACGGCGCGCTGTACGTCACCGACGACCAGTCCGGGACGGTCTACCGGCTCGCACCGGCCTGACCCGTCCGCCCGGTCGATCCCTCACTCGGCGTCGACGAACTCGAACACCGTGTCGAGTCGGGTGAGCTCGAACAGCCGGAACACCCGGTCGTCCGGGCGGATCACGGCGAGACGCCCGCCGCGCCCGAGCATCGTGTTGCGCAGCGTCACCAGCGTGCCGAGCCCGGTGGAGTCCATGAAGGCGGTGCCGGAGAGGTCGACGACCACGTGCGTGACGGTGGCGTCCTCGCCGACCGGCGTGGCGACGTCGGTGAACCGCGCGGCGGTCTCCTGCAGCAGGGTGCCCCGGACGTGGATCGTGGTCGTGGCGCCGTCGACGCGCGTGGTGACCTCGATCTGACCCGGCGCGAGGGTCGAACCGTCGTCCCGCACGATCTCGCTCCGAGCGGGGGCAGGCGGGGAGCTCGGTTCGGGGTGTGTCACCGCGGGCGTTCCTCTCCCTCACGCGGACCGGTGCCGACGTCGGCGAGACGATAGCGCTTCCACTCGGGCCGGGGAACCGCGCCGTGCGATGATCCGCGGGAACCCTGCAGCACGTGGGACAAACCCTCTCGGAGTGGACATGACGGCCGAACGGATCGCGCTCGAGCTGCCGTCGGACCTCGACGCGCCCTCCGTCGCCCGGAAGGTGGTCGCCGACCACGGAGCGGACCTCGCGCCGAGCCTGGTCGCGGACGCCGTGCTGTGTGTGTCGGAGGTCGTCTCGAACGCGGTGTTGCACGGACGTCCCCGGATCACGCTGCGTCTCGACACCACCCGTGGCGGGTTGGGGGTCGAGGTGACCGACCACGGCGACCCGCTCGATCCCGCGGACCTCCCACCGGTGGACGACGCGAGCCCGCACGGACGCGGCTTGCGCATCGTCGCGGCGTTGTCCCGCGAGTGGGGGGTGCGCCCCGGTGTGACCGAGGACCTCGGCCCGAACAAGACGGTCTGGTTCGAGCTCTACCCCGAGCCGGAGCCGGAGGGGACGTCGGCCGCGGTGACCCCGGCGTGAGCGCGGAGACGGGGATCGAGTTCGAGGACCTCGGCGACGCCGTGACGGTGCGGGTCGCGGGCGAACTCGACATGGCGACC
Source organism: Jatrophihabitans sp. YIM 134969 (assembly GCF_054456675.1). Taxonomy (NCBI): domain Bacteria; kingdom Bacillati; phylum Actinomycetota; class Actinomycetes; order Jatrophihabitantales; family Jatrophihabitantaceae; genus Jatrophihabitans; species Jatrophihabitans sp. YIM 134969. The sequence continues at coordinate 24,442 of NZ_JBTJEQ010000004.1, read as the reverse complement.
GCCCCGGCGCTCGGCGCAGCGCTCGACCGGCTCGCCGAACGCGCGCCCGCGCTCGTCGTCGTGGAACTGTCGGGGGTGACGTTCCTCGGGTCGGCCGGACTCGGCGTGCTGGTACAGGCCCGCCGGGATCTCGCTGCCGCGGGATCGCGACTGGTGCTCGCCAAGGCGAACGACGCCGTCCTGCGGCTGTTCCAGATCACCCACCTGGAGTCGGCCTTCGAGTTCGACCCGCCGCGGGGTTGAGACCCGGGCTCAGACGAGACCGAGGCCTCGCCGACCGATCTCGTTGAGGTCGGCCACGCCGAAGCGGTCGGCCCAGGTGCGCTCGTAGTGCTCGGCCGGGAAGTCGCTCGGGCTCTCGCCCGCGAGGAAGGCCGCCCGGACCTGTTCGGCGTACGCCTCGTTGCGCGGGCACCAGGGCGCGGCCGGGATGTACATGACGTTGCCCCACCCCTGCTGGTCCTGCACCGGCGCGACGCTGTGGACCATGTCGCAGTGCCACCACACCGAGTCGCCGGCGCGGACGTCCGGGATGCCGGCCAGGGCCCGCATCAGCAACGGGTGCCAGCGTTCGTTGGCGGGGAACGTCCGGTTGGTGGTGACGCCGCACATGTCGTCGTCGGGGACGTCGGCGAGCAGCGGCCGCAGCATGAGGTAGCCCATCGCGGACGGGATCGGCACCGTGTGCAACACACCCTGGTCGTGGGCCATGTCGGAGAGCGCGGTCCAGCCCTGGAACGTGCGGAACGCCGAGCACATCGTGGTTCCCGGGTACTGCGGCCCGGCGGTGCGGTGGGACGCGTCCCAGGGGTCGTAGCTCTCCGGCGTGCCGTCGAACAGGTGGCGGAAGGTGCGCTGGTAGGCCTCGGTCATCCAGAGGTCGAGCGTGCCGGGGTCGAGGTGGGTGCCGAGGCCGCCGGAGTCCGCACCCTCGGGGCGACGGCGGATCCGGTCCGGGTACAGGGAGTCCCGGTCGGGGTCGAACCACTGCGTGCCCTCGGACTCGTGCGTCCACCGGTGGTTGAGGAACGACTGCACCGTGGCCATGCGCTCGCTCTGCCGCGCCTGCATCTGCGGGTGTGACCAGTAGACCGGGTAGATCTTGGGTCGGCTGCCGACGCTCTCGAAGAAATCGTCGGCCGGGCCGGTGTAGCTCTCGAAGAACCGGTTGGACTCGACGTAGTCGAGGATCTCGCGGTCCCAGCGCAGCGCCTGCTCGTGCGGGAAGTGCCCACGGACGACCAGGCATCCTCGCCGCCGGACGTGCTCGATCTGTTCGGGCGTGACGCGTCCGGACGCGATGTCGGCGTAGTCGATCTCCGGCCAGACGGGCCGGCCGGCGGCGAGGTCGGACTCGATCTGTTCGACCTCGGTCCGCACGCGGTCCTCGACGACCGCGAAGACCTCCTCGACGGTGCGCCCGGACGCCTCGATGCGCGCGCGGAGGGCCGCCTTGACCTCGCGGGTGGCCGCGGCGAGGTCGGCAGGCGGGGTCTCCCAGTGCGGGAGAGCGGGCAGATCGGTCGAGGTGACGGTGGCGGTCACGGGTGCCTCCGGGTTGAAGAGGAGTCCTTACTGGTGCTGACCGTACCGGGCGTCCCGCAGTCAGACAAGAGTCCTGCCTAAACTGCCGGACGTGACCGCGCCCAAGCCGTCGCTCGAACTGCTCCGCTCGCTCAGCGACGCGAACGTGCTGCAGGCGTTGATCGACGCCCGCCGGGCCACCCGCGCGGAACTCGCCACGCTCGCCGGCATCTCGAAACCCACGGTCGCCGAGAGCGTGCGCCGGCTGGAGGTGGCCGGGGTCGTCGTCGACACCGGCGAGCGCACCACCGGCCCGGGACGGGTCGGGACCTACTACGCGGTGGCGCGGTCGGTCGGGGTCGCCCTCGCCGTGGGGATCGCACCGGGCGGCGTCGTCGCCGAGGCGCTCGACGTGCACGGCGAGGTGCGCGCGCGGGCGGAGTCGGAGGTCGCCCGGCCGGCGCGCCCCCGCGACGTCGCAGCGTCCCTTCGGGCGGTGGCCCGCCGGGTGGCGCGGGACGCCGCGGTGCCGGTGCGGCTCGCGGTCGTCAGCGCCGCCGATCCGGTCGACCGTGGGTTCGGCCGGTTGGTGCACCTGCCCGACGCGCCGTTCCTCGTCGGCGAGTTGTCACCGGCGTCGGTGCTGGATGCCGTGGTCGACGGCGAGGTGGTCGTGGACAACGACGTCAACTGGGCGGCCCGGGCCGAGCGGGCGGCCGCCGGACCCGGCCTCGACGACGTCACCTACCTGCACCTGGGCGAAGGCCTCGGTGCCGCGGTGGTGAGCGACGGCGAGGTGCGGCGCGGTCACGGTGGGCTCGCCGGGGAGATCGCCCACCTGGTCACGACCGGCCCGGGCGGACGGGCCATGGCGTTCACCGAGGTCTTCGCGGCGCTCGGCCTGCGCCGCGAGGCGTCGACGGCGATCGACGTCCCCGCTCTGCTCGAGGCGTTCGCGGGTCGGTCGGCCCGGTCGCGGTCGGTGACCGCCGCGGTGGCGACGGCCGTCACGGGGGTGGTCGCGGCCGCGGTCGGCCTGGCCGATCCGGCGGTGGTCGTGCTCGGCGGGACGTGGGGGGTCGTGCCGGAGGTCGTCGACGCGGTGGCCGGAGGGGTGGCCGGTCTCGCCCGCCCGGTCCCCGTGCGCGCCGCGGCCGTGGTGGTCGAGCCGTCGCTCTCGGGGGCCCGTGCCCACGCGGTCGACGCGCTGCGCCGCCACGTCACGGAGTACCGGCAGCACCGTCCGACCTGACCGCGTCGCCGAGCACGAAGCTCAGGCCGACCAGGGTCTCGGTCGCCTCGAGCGAGGCGCCGGTCACCGCCTCGAAGCGACGCAGGCGGTAGCGCAGCGTGTTCACGTGCACGGGGATGACGCGGGCGGCCCGGCCGACGTGACGGTCGGCGGCGAGGTAGGCCGCGACCGCTGCGAGGATGTGGGCGCCGAACTCACCCTCGGCGAGCACGGGGTCGAGGTAGCGCCGGCGCAACATCGCGGTCACCTCCGGAGCGCTGGCGGCCGCGGCCCGCCACCCGAGGTCCTCGAGGGCGATGACCCCGGTACGGCCGAGGGTCCGGGCTGCGGTCAGCACGGCGCGGGCCGACTCGAACGACTGCGGCAGCTGGTCGAGTCGGACCGCCGGACCGAGCGCGACGACGGCTCCGCCTCCGATCGGTTCCGGCCGGAACGCGATGACACCGATGCACTGTGCGCCGATCGTCGCGACGACCCCACCGTGGGGGCGGTGGCGCGTCACCTGTCGCTCCAGTTCGGCCTGCAGCCCGACGATGTCGGTGGCCCACGCCGTCACGGCGCGGTGGCTGTGGTCGGGGTCCAGTCCGATGTCCTCGGCGGCGGCGGCGGCGGCGACGGTGGCGTCGCCCGCCCACCGACCGTCGCGGACGCCCAGCAGGAAACCCTGTGCAGCACGGGCCTTCTCGAGTGCGCCGGCGATGTCGGACTCGCGGTAGACCGCGACGACGTGGGCGGTGTAGGCGTCGCTGTACGCCCACAACTCCGACACCGCGGCGACGGTCGCCGGCGCGTCCAGGCCGACGGAGGGCGCGAGCTGCAGGACGGTGTCGCGCACCGCGCCCATGGTCACGCGGAAGGCCTGCATGATGTCCTGGATCGGCACCCCCTGCTTGGCGCGCGCTGACGACGACCTCTCGGCCTGGTCGATGTGCGGGGGTGGAGGGACGGTGCCGGACTGCAGGACCACGGCGACGTCGCCGACGATCTCGACGACGGAGGCCTCGACGTCTCCCGCGGGCACGACGCCGTAACTCGGCAGCCGGTCGCCTATGCGGGCGCGGACGGTCCCAGCGATCTCCGTGGCGGATCCGACCAGGGCATCGGTCAGCCGGTCGAGGGGTCGAGCCGTGCTCACGATCGTCGATGCTATCGGCGGTTCCGTGGTCCCGGGCGACAACTCCGGGTGCTGACCGTTGTCGCGGTGGACGGTGACGGGGCGGCTCGGCCGTCCCTAACGTCGCCGGACATGCCACTGCCACCGAACCCGCCCCGGAACCCCGACTCACCCTTCGCCTCGATGCGGCCGCACCACACCGGCGTCCGCTACCCCGACTTCGAGGACGCCCGGGCGTTCTGGGTGGATCAGCTGGACTGGCGGGTGTTGCAGACCTGGCCCTACGGCGACCTGACCCTCGCCTACGTGATGCCGCCGGACGACGACGGGTTCCACCTCGAGATCCTCGCCGGACCCGGTGCCGTCGCGCAGCCCGAGTTCGCCGACGTCGACGCGAGTCTCGGCGTCACCGGTCTCAACCACGTCTGCCTCGAGGTCGACAGTGTCGACGACACGCTCGCCGACCTGCTGGCGCGCGGTGTCACCGTCGTGAACGAGCCGTTCGAGATCGAGGACATCAGCGCGCGGTTGGCGTTCTTCCGCGACCCGTGGGGCAACATGTTCGAGCTGTCGCAGCGGTTGCCGGGCTGACCCGAGACGCTCGTGCCCAGGAGGAAAACCTCGGGCCGGCGACGGTGGCCACGCGCTACGGTCGGCCCCGATGTCGGATGCGGGCGCGATGCACGAGGACGAGGTGGCGATCAGCGACGCCACCGTGCGGCGCCTGGTCGACGATCAGTTCCCCGCCTGGCGGGCGCTCCCGTTGCGCCGGCTGCCGCCGTCGGGCACCGACAACCAGTTGTTCCGCCTCGGTGACGACCTCCTCGTCCGGATGCCCCGGATCGGGTGGGCGGCAGCCTCGGCCGCCTGGGAACACCGCTGGTTGCCCCGGCTCCGCGAGCACCTGACCACGGCGGTCCCGGTACCGGTCGCGCTGGGCCGACCCGGGGAGGGCTACCCGTGGCACTGGACGGTCGTGCCGTGGATCGAGGGACGCAACCCCACCGAGCAGACCTTCGATCCCGAGGTGTGGGCGGTGAGCGTCGGTCGGTTCGTACGGGAGTTGCGGCAGGTGCCGGGCCTGGACGCCCCGGTCGTCGAGGAGGGCCGCGGTGCCCCGCTCGCCGCGAACGACGAGATCATCCGGACCTGGCTCCCGCGGGTCGACACGAGCGAGGTGGACCCCTCCGCGCTCCAGGCGGTGTGGCGCGACGCGCTCGAGGCCCCGGCGTGGGACGGCGGAGCCCGGTGGTTCCACGGGGACCTGCACGAGGGCAACCTGCTCGTGCGTGAAGGCCGCTTGGCCGCGGTGATCGACTGGGGGGCCGCCGGCCGCGGCGACCCGGCGGTCGAGCTCAACGCGATGTGGGGCTACCTGCCGGCGTCGGTCGCCGAGTTCTACCGCGCGACCGTCGGGCTCGACGAGGCGGCGTACCGGCGGGGCCGCGGGTTCGCCCTGCAGCCTGCGCTCACCGGGTCGGTCTACTACCGCCGCTCGGCGCCCCACCTGGCGGCCCAGGGGCTCGCCACACTGAAGGCCCTCGTCGCGTCGCTGTGACCGCCGGGTGGCGCGGTCACCCGAGCTGGAACGGGTCCCGGGTACCGCCGGTGAGTTCGACGAACACGGACTTCTCCTCGAGGTACTCGTGCACGGCGTCGAGGCCGTTCTCCCGGCCGATGCCGCTCGACCCGAACCCGCCGAAGGGCATGTTGGGCGCCACGACCCGGTAGGCGTTGATCCACACCGTGCCGGCCCGGACCTTGGCCGCGACCCGGTGCGCGCGGTGCACGTCCTTGGTCCACACCGCACCCGCGAGCCCGTAGGGGGTGTCGTTGGCGAGCTCGAGCGCCTCCTCCTCGGTGGCGAAGGTGTACGCGGCGAGCACCGGCCCGAAGACCTCCTCGCGCACGATGGTGGTGCCCGAGTCGACGTGCGTGACCACGGTCGGCTTCACGAACAAGCCGCCGCGGTCGGCGTCCGGTTCGCCGCCGCACGCGAAGGTCGCGCCCTCGGCGGCGGCCCCGCGCAGGTACCCCAGGACCTTCTCGTACTGGGCCTGGTTCGCCACCGGGCCCATCTCGGTGTCGGGGTCGGTGGGGTCGCCGAGCTTGATGGTGTCGGCGCGCTCGACGATCTTGGCGACCAACGCGTCGTGGACGTCCTCGTGGACGATCAGCCGCGAGCCCGCCATGCAGGTCTGGCCGGTGGCGGCGAACACCCCGGCGATGAGCCCGTTCGCGGCCGCGTCGAGGTCGGCGTCGGGGAACACGATCTGCGGGCTCTTGCCGCCGAGTTCGAGGGTGACGCGGTTGACGTTCGCCAGAGCGGCCTGCGCGACCTTGATGCCGGTGGCGGTGGAGCCGGTGAACGCGATCTTGTCGACACCCGGGTGGGCGGCCAGGTGCTCGCCGGTCGAGCGGTCCCAGCCGGTGACGACGTTGAGCACGCCCGCCGGCAGACCGGCCTCGTACAACACCTCGGCGAACGCGACGGTCGAGGCCGGCGCGTGCTCGGAGGGCTTGACGACACAGGTGTTGCCGGCGGCGAGCAGCGGCGCGAGCTTCCACGTCAGCAGGAGCAGCGGCGAGTTCCACGGCGTGATGGCCCCGACGACGCCGACGGGCTCACGCACGGTGTAGCCGAAGTAGTTCGGATTCGCGGGCGGCACGGTGCGTCCCTCGAGCTTGTCGGCGAGCCCCGAGAAGTACAGGTACCACTGCGGGAGGATGCCGAGCTGGCCCTGCATCTCGCGCAGCAGCTTGCCCGAGTCGTTGACCTCGAGCCGGGCCAGCCGGTCCGCGTTCGCTGCGATGCCGTCGGCGATCCGGCGCATGACCGCGGCCCGCTGGAAGCCCGTCATCCGGCCCCACTCACCGTCGAACGCGGCGCGGGCGGCGCCCACCGCGAGGTCGACGTCGTCCGGGCCGCCGTCGGCGAGCACCGCCCAGGGCTGCTGGAGGTACGGGTTCTGCGACTCGAAGGTGCGGCCCGACCGGGCCGGGACGGAGCGACCGTCGATGAACAGCTCGAAACGTTCCAGTTCCGGGGCGGAGGTGGCGGTCACGGTGTTCCTCTCGTGGTGGGACCGTTGCGGTGTGCAGCAGTGGCGCGCAGATCGGCCAGGACCTCCTCGGTGTGCTCGCCGAGGCGTGGTGGGTCGCGGCGGACGACGCTGGAGCGGCCGTCGACCTTCCAGGGGCCGTTGACCACCTCGGTGTCGCCGTGTCCGTCCCGGTGCACGGTCACCACCATGTCGCGGCGGCGGACGCCGGGGTCGTGCAGGACCCGGGCCAGGTCGTCGATCGGTCCGACCGGGACGCCGGCTGTCTCCAGACGCGCGATGACGTCGTCGGTCGTCAACGCGTCGAGCCGTTCTCCCAGACGCCGCAGCAGTTCCCCCTGCGAGGCCAACCGCAACGGGTTGGTGGCGAACCGCGGGTCGGCCGCGAGCTCGTCGAGGTCGAGCCCCGCGCACATGCGTTGGAACTGGGCGTCGTTGCCGACGCAGATGTTGACGTGGCCGTCGGCGGTCCCGAACGTCCCGTACGGGGCGATGGCCGAGTGGCCGTTGAAGTCCTTGGGCGGCAGCTCGCCGGTGGCGAGGTGCCGCGCCGCGTGCTGGGTGAGCATCGCGACCAGGCTGTCCTGCATGGCGATGTCGAGGTCGCGGCCACGTCCGGAGGCGCGGCGTTCGTAGAGGGCGGCCACCACGGCGGTGGCGGCGAACATGCCGGACGCGAGATCGGCCGCGGGCACACCCCACTTGACCGGGACGCCCAGCGGACCGGTCAGGGACATGACGCCCGACGTCCCCTGGACGATCTGGTCGTACCCGGCACGGGAATCACCGTCCTGGCCGTACCCGCTGATCGAGCAGATGATCAGGCCGGGGTTGTCGGCCCGCAGGGTGGTGGCGTCGAGGCCGAGCCGGGCGGCCGTGCCCGGCCGCCAGTTCTCGACGACGACGTCGGCGGTCGCGACGAGGTCGAGCACCGCCTGCAGGTCCACCGGGTTCTTCACGTCGAGCGCCACGCTGCGCTTGTTGCGGTTGACCGACATGAAGTACGCCGAGTCGTCACCCACGAACGGTGGACCCCAGTGCCGCGCGTCGTCGCCGCGACCGGGCGCCTCGACCTTGACGACGTCGGCGCCGAGGTCCGCCAGCATCATCGTGCTGAACGGGCCGGACAGCGCCTGGGTGAAGTCGACGACGCGGACGCCCGCGAGCAGGTCGAGACCCGTCGTCACGCGCCGCCGGTCGGACGTGCCGCGGGCGTGGCCGGTGCGACCGGTGCCGGTGTCGACGCCGGCGCGGCCGGCGGGTGCGGGTGCGGGTGCGTGTGGCCAGCGCCGTGGTCGTGGTCGTGACTGTGTCCGTGCGCGTGGCCGTGGCTGCCGAGGTCGACGTCGCCCGCCCGCAGCGGCGCGTCGTGGTACCGGCCCTCGTGGGCGAGCACCGGCCGGCGGTCACCCGCGATCTCCGGGTACTTGGCCTCCAGCCGTTGCCGGTCCGACCACTGGCGACGCAGACCTGCGATGTACTCGGAGTTCCCGTTGTAGGTGCCCTTCCACGTCTGCGGCATGCGGTCCTGCGACAGGCCGGCGTCCGCCCGGCCGAGCAGGGCGCCCGCCGACACCAGCTTGGTGCTGGCGGCGCCGCACGCACAGAGCGGCGCCTCGCCGCCGGTGATCGGGATGTGGTGCTCGAAGCGGTGACCGCTCGCGCACCGGAAGTCGTGCAGGGGCATCAGGGCGTCACCAGTTCTCGATCGAACCCGCGAAGATCCGCGCGATGTCGTCCTCGTCCGGCGTGCGCGGGCAGGTGGCGAGCAGGCGCTGCTGCTTCATCGTGCCGGGCACCAGGTCGGGGATGTCGGCCTCGGTGTAGCCGACCGCCCCGATGCCGTTGGGGATGTCGATGTCGCGCATGAGGGCGGTCAGCGCGCTGGGGAGCTGCTCGGACTCCTTGCTCACCTTCTCGTGGTTCGGGTCCAGCATCGCGGCGGCCCGCAGGTGCCGTTCGGGTGCGCTCTCGAAGCTGAACCGGAACGCCTCGGGCGCGGTGAGGGAGACCGACTGCCCGTGCGGCACCATCGCTTCGTCGCTCGGGTAGCCCGCGGGGTGGTAGTCCTTCACCATGCCCGCGATGGGGTAGGCGTTCGCGTGCGGGATGTGCACCCCGGAGTTGCCGAAGCCCATGCCGGCGAACGTCGCCGCCATCATCATGTCGCTACGGGCCTTGAGGTCGTCGCCGTGGCTGACGGCGCGCCGGAACGACGACGCGATCAGCGCCAACGCCTTCTCGCACCACAGGTCCGACACCGGGTTCGAGCCGCAGTACGTGACCCGCTGTTCCGGGGTCTTGCGGTCGAAGGTCTCGTACCAGCGCGCCGTGTAGGACTCGAGCGCGTGGCACACGATGTCCATGCCGGACGCCGCGGTGACCTCGGCCGGCAGCGACAACGTCAGCAGCGGGTCGATGATCGCGAGCGTCGGGCGCAGCCGCCAGTGGCTGATGCCGGTCTTGACCTTCATCGACAGCACGTCGAGCACGCACATCGCGGTGCTCTCGGAGCCGGTGCCCGCGGTGGTCGGGATGGCGATGAGCGGCTTGAGTTGACCGGACGGCGCCTTGGCCTGCCCGATCGGCTTGTTGATGTAGTCCATCAACTCGCCGCCGTCGGTGATGATGAGGTTGACGGCCTTGGCGGTGTCGATCGAGGAACCGCCGCCGACGGCGATGTAGCCGTCCCAGGGGCCGGCCTCGCGGGCGTACCCGGCCGCCTTGTCCATGGAGTCGTCGGTCGGCTCGACGTGGCAGCCGTCGAAGATCTCCGAGGTGATCCCGCGCTGCTGCAGCAGATCCGCGATGCGGTGGGGGATCCCGCTCGCCATGATCTTGGGGTCGGTGAGGATCAGGACCCGCTTGGCGCCGAACTGCGCCATCTCGAAGCCGACCTCGTCGACCGCGCCGGCGCCGAACTTCAGCGGGGGCGCGCCCCACGTGAAGATGGTCTCCTCGGTCAGGTTCACGCCTTCGGTCACCGGTACACCCCGTCCGGAGCCGTGCGGAGCTTGGTGATCTGTTCGGGATCGTGGCCGAACACCATGGTGGCGTTGCTCTCCTCGCCGATCTTGCGGAGCTTCTCGACCGAGCTGAACCAGCTCTCGAGGTTGTTGACGATCGACGCGGGCACGGCCGGCGGGCCGTAGCTGTCGCCCATGTACACGGCGTCGGACGTGAAGATCATCGTGCCGGAGTCGGCGAGGTCGACCTTCATCGACATGCTGCCGATGGTGTGGCCAGGGGTCTGGATGAAGCTGACGCCGGGCAGGAAGGCGACGTCGCCGTCGACGGTCTCGAACTCCAGGCCCTCGTAGTCGGCCTTGAGGTGCGCTCCGGCGAAGGGGCCGTCGAAGTTGAACGCGTAGTCCTTCTCGGGCTTCGAGCAGACCAGCTTGGCGTTGGTGTTCTGGAACAGCTTCACGTTGCCGGCGTGGTCGAAGTGCAGGTGCGAGAGCACGACGTAGTCGATCTCCCCGGGACCGACCCCGAGTGCCTTCAGCCGCGAGTCGAGGTACTCCTCCTCGCTGACCTTGTCGTACGGGAAGAAGTCCTGCAGCCCGGTCGGCTCCCAGCGCTCCTCCCAGTCGCGTGGACAGCTGGTGTCCCAGAGCAGCTTGCCGTCGGGGGTGTCGACCAGGACGCAGTGCGACGGGACGTCCGTCCACACCGAGGGTTGGCCCCGCATCTGTCGGGTCTGGATCGACTTGCCGGGCGCGAGGAGCAGCCAGGTGAGATCGGCGGTCATCGCGCCGCACGGGATGATGCTGACCGAGTTCGCTGTGCTCATCGTGGCCTCCGTTGGCACGGTGCGACACCACGCGGGGTCACGGACACCCACGTCGCCGTCGGCACTTTGTACGGCCAAATCAGCCGTGGCTCGGACCTTGCTCCTGTCGCCGGGTCATGTCAACCATCCGCCGGTGAAGAGGATCCGATGTCGTCGCGGTTCACCGCGGATGGCGTCGCAGCCGTACCCGGTACGAGTAGTGATCGGGATCGAAGTGACTGACGGCGAGCTCGACCGGCTGGTCGCGCGGGTCGAAGTACAACCGGTCGATCCGCAGCACGGCCGTCCCGGGCGGGGGCACGAGGTGCGCGGCGAGCTCCGCGGGAAGGGTCGTCGCCGTGACGCTCTGCTCGGCGTCACGGATCGGGCGGTCGGCCAGCGTGTCGACCAGCCCGATGACGGTCACCCGGCTGACGGCGCCCGCCGTCCTCAACGCGGCGTTGCCCTCGAGCTGTTCGCCGACGTCGCTGGGCAGCGCGACGTCGGTGTGGCAGAACGGGACCGACCCGTGCCGACGGATGAACGACACGCTGTGCACGCTGTCGCCCGGCACCCGCAGTCGGCTCGCGGCCGCGGCGTCGACCCGCCTCTGCAACGGGCGCACGATGACACAGTCGGTGTCGAGCGAGAGGCTCATGAGGTCCTCGACCGAACCGAGGTGGCGCAGGTACCGGTCGGAGCGGCTGACCGGGTAGGTGCCCCGACCGGCGACCCGGTAGACCAGCCCCTCGTTGACCAGTTCCTGCATCGCGCGGCGGACGGTCTGCCGGCTCACCCCGCGGCTCGCGGCCAGTTCGGCCTCGGTGGGCAGGCGGTCGTCGTCGCCGTAGTCGCCCGTCAGGATCGCCTCGCGCAGGGTCGCGGCGAGGGACCCGTAGCTGGTGGTCCGGGCCGACGTCATCGCGGGGCGCCCCTTCGACGGTGGCCGGATCCCGTCACGGGTCGCGGATCCGGCGCGACCGCAGCCTAAACCGCAACGGGTCGCTCGTGCCGTGGAACCGCTGTCGCCTCCCACCGGATCTGCACGGTGGAGACGAGGGAGACGTGCATGACGGGTGGGTGGCCACGGGTCCGGTGCTGGTCGATGGCGCTCGTCGCCGTCGTCCTGGTTCCCGCGGCCCTCGCGGGATGTGCGTCGGCCCCTGTGTCCACGCCGACGGCGCGGGCCGCCGCGACGTCCGCTGCTCCGACGGCGGCCGGCAACCGGGCCGCGGCTCAGGCCGCGGCCGACCGGTTGGCGACCGGAGCGGTGCTGCCGCCCGGCGCGGTCGCCGTCGACCGGCCGCCCGAGGGGCTGAGCGGCCCCGTGACAGGCATCCCCCTGAGCACCCAGCTGATCGACACCGTGCGCTACGCGTCCGTGCCGATGACGATGTCCGAGGCGACGGCCTGGTTCGACGCGCACCCGCAGGGCGGGCTCCTCGCGAACGGCACCGGCAGCACCGGGTCGCTCTCGGGGCCCACCACGTCCGGCTTCGCCTACGCGCCGCCCGGTCCGCCACCCGACTGGGGCACGGCCACCCTGGACATCAGTCTGGCGGCCGACGGCTCGACCACCGCGCTGCGCATCGACGGCATCGCGCAGTGGGTCGACCCGACACCGGTGCGGGACACCGCGGGCGGCCCGGCGTTGCGCGTGTCGGTGGCCGACGGATGCCCCGTCTCGGACAGGGGTTTCCTCGACGTCGTCAACCTGGATGCCCCCGACCTCGACGACCGCCTGCTGCCGACCGCCGCACCGACGGGCGGCCTCCGCTGCAGCTACGACGGCGGGAACGGTTCGCCGCCCTCCGCCCTCAGCCAGACGTCGGCGCTGGACGCGTCGCAGGCGGCGTCCGCGGCCACGGAGCTCTCGCGCATCCCGCTGGGCAGTCGCGGTTCCGGACCGCGCAACTGCCCGATGGACGACGGCCGGGCGACCGTCTGGGTGTTCAGCTACGCCGGCCGCGCCGACGTGGACGTCTGGCAGCGGACGTCCGGCTGCGGTGGGGCCACCAACGGCCACATCGTGGCGAGCGGGTTCTGAGCGCCGGCGTTCCGCTGAACCAGTATGGGCGCGTGCGAGCCTCTGGGAGGCTGCGTCCGTCCGTCGGTCGTGCTGGTGCGCCGCGAGGGAATCGAACCCCCAACCCGCTGATTAAGAGTCAGCTGCTCTGCCAATTGAGCTAGCGGCGCGGGTGGCCAGGTACCTGGATCGCAGGTAGCCGGACCGACCGATGACGGTACCAGGGCGGGTCGGGCGCTCCACCGGCGCGGTGCGAGCATGACCTCCCGTGACCACCCGCCCCACCACGGCCTGGCCCGCGGCGCTGGTCAACGGGCTGACGTTCGCCGTGTTCCTGCAGTGGGTCGGGGCGGGGGCGGTGCTGCCCACGTTGCCGGTGTTCCTCGAGCAGAAGGGGGCGGGGCCGGCGCTGGTCGGCGTCGCGATGTCGGCCTTCTTCGTCGCCGGTGTGCTCTTCCAGTACCCCTTCGGACGGCTGACCGACCGGGTCGGCGAGCGACCGGTCCTGGTGGCCGGGCTGCTGGTCTACGCCGTCGCGAGCCTGGCGTTCCTGCTCCCGGTCTCGCCGTGGGCGTGTGTCGGCGCCCGGTTCGTGCAGGGCGTCGGGTCCGGGGCGGTGACCGTGGCCGCGCTGGCGGCGATCGGACGGCACGTGCCCGGCGAGGTCAAGGGCAAGGCGTTCGCCCGGGTCTACGCCGGCGACATCGGCGGGCTCGCGGTCGGGCCGCTGCTCGGCGCGATCGCCGGCACCGACCACCTCGGCACGTTGTTCCTGGTGTCCGCCGTCGCCTCGGTGCTCGCGGCCGTCGCCGTGGCCGGCATCGTCCCCGCGCGGCGGGCACCCGTGGCGGCGGCGCACGCGGTGGGGGTCGTCGCCGAACGTCTCCTCGCCGACCCGGCGCGCAAGCGGCTGCTGCTGGGCCTGCTGCTGGTCGCGGGCATCGCCGGGCTGACCGCCGGCGTCTACGAGACGTGCTGGACCCTGCTGCTCGACGCCCGCGGAGCCTCCACCTGGGCGATCGGGTTGTCGTGGACGTTGTTCTGCGTGCCGTTCGTGGTGTGCACGCCGCTCGCCGGCCATCTCGCCGACCGGTTCGACCGCGCCCGCCTCACCAGTGTCAGCCTGGCGACGACCGTCGTGCTGGTCGGCGTCTACCCGTTCATCGGGTCGCTCGCCGTGGTCATCGGCCTGGGGGTGCTCGAGGCCGTCGGGACGGCCATCGCGTTCCCCGCGGCGCAAGCCCTGCTCGCCGACAGCGTGCCGACCGCCGCGGTCGGGCGGGCGCAGGGGCTGTTCACCGCGAGCCAGACCGCCGCGACCGCGGTTGCGGCCGCCGCGGGTGGCGCGCTGTTCGCCGTGCGACCGGCTGCCCCGTTCGTCGCGACGAGTGTGGTGTGCGTGCTCATGTTGGGCACGCTGGCCGTGATGTGGCGGTCGGGGGACGTCCGAACGGCGAGCCCCCTCGACGTCTCCACCGGACGAGGGGTTTGATGTAGCCGTGGGCGCGAAGGAGTTCATCGGCTCGTGGCCGGTACTGCGCCAGATCACGGGGCCGGACCGGTTGGCGCGCGGCGCCGCGGCGAGCAGCCCCACCACCCAGAACCTGCAGGCCCGGACCACCACGGCCGACCGCGTCGTCAAGTCCGTCTGCCCGTACTGCGCGGTGGGCTGCGGCCAGAACGTCTACGTCAAGGACGAGCAGATCGTCCAGATCGAGGGCGACCCCGACTCCCCGGTCAGCCGCGGCCGGTTGTGCCCGAAGGGCAGCGCCAGCAAGCAGCTGGTCACCAGCGACACCCGCGTGACCACGGTCCGGTACCGGCGCCCCGGCGGCACCGAGTGGGAGGACCTCGACCTGGCGACGGCGATGGACATGATCGCCGACCGCGTGATGGCGTCGCGGAAGAAGTACTGGCAGGACACCGACGAGCACGGGCGGCCGCTCAACCGCACGCTGGGCATCGCGAGCCTCGGTGGCGCCACGCTGGACAACGAAGAGAACTACATCATGAAGAAGATCTACACCGCGATGGGCGCGGTGCAGGTCGAGAACCAAGCCCGTATTTGACACAGTTCCACGGTTCCCGGTCTGGGGACCACGCTCGGTCGTGGCGGTGCCACGAGCTTCCAGCAGGACCTGGCCAACGCTGACTGCATCCTCATCGAGGGCAGCAACATGGCCGAGGCCCACCCGGTCGGTTTCCAGTGGGTCATGGAGGCCAAGAAGCGCGGCGCGACGATCATCCACGTCGACCCCCGGTTCACCCGGACCAGCGCCGTGAGCGACGTCCACGTGCCCATCCGTGCCGGCACCGACATCGCGTTCCTCGGCGGGCTCGTGCACCACATCCTCGAGAACGACCTGGACTTCCGGGACTACGTCGTCGCGTACACGAACGCGTCGCACATCCTGCGGGAGGACTTCGCCGACACCGAGGACCTCGACGGCATCTTCTCGGGGTGGGACCCCGAGACCAAGAAGTACGACGCCACCACCTGGCAGTACGAGAACGCCTTCGAGCAGGCGCCCGCCGGTAGCGGCGTGCCCGAGCAGCCGGGCACGCTCGGCAACGAGCTCGGCAAGGGCGTCCCGGGGGAGCAGGGTCGGTCGTCGAAGGCCCCGCCGCGGCCGCACCGCGACGAGACCCTGCAACACCCGCGCTGCGTGTGGCAGGTGCTCAAGCGTCACTTCGCGCGCTACACGCCTGAGATGGTCAGCGAGATCACCGGTGTGACGCCGGAGCAGGTCGTCCAGGTCGCCGAGACCATGGCGCGCAACAGCGGCCGTGAGCGCACGTCGGCGATCTGCTACGCCGTGGGGTGGACCCACCACAGCGTCGGGTCGCAGATGATCCGGACGTCGGCGATCCTGCAGTTGCTCCTGGGCAACATCGGCCGACCGGGCGGCGGCATCATGGCCCTGCGCGGTCACGCGTCGATTCAGGGCTCGACCGACATCCCGACCCTGTTCCACATCCTGCCGGGCTACATCCCGATGCCGTCGGTGCACCGTCACCAGACCCTTGACGAGTTCGTGGCCGCGGACGCCGGGAAGACCGGCTTCTGGGGCAACATGCGCTCGTACATGGTCTCCCTGCTCAAGGCCTGGTACGAGGACGCCGCCACCGAGGACAACGACTTCGGCTTCGGGCTCATCCCCAAGATCAGCGGCGACCACGGCACGTACACGACGGTGATGAACCAGATCCAGGGCAAGACCGGCGGCTACTTCCTCGTGGGTGAGAACCCTGCGGTCGGTTCGGCCAACGCCAAGCTCCACCGCATGGGCATGGCCAACCTCGACTGGCTGGTCGTGCGCGACCTGCAGATGATCGAGTCGGCGACGTTCTGGAAGGACGGCCCGGAGATCGAGACCGGGGAGCTCAAGACCGAGGAGATCCAGACCGAGGTCTTCTTCCTCCCCGCCGCGAGTCACGTCGAGAAGGCCGGGACGTTCACCAACACCCAGCGACTGTTGCAGTGGCGGCACAAGGCGGTCGAGCCGCCGGGCGACTCCCGCAGCGATCTCTGGTTCTACTGGCACCTGGGCAACAAGCTCAAGGAGCGGGTCAAGGACTCGACCGACCCGCGCGACCGTGGTCTGCAGGCGATCACCTGGGACTACGCCGGCGACGAACGCGCAGCCGACGGCACCATCGAGCCGGACGGTGAGAAGGTGCTGCGCGAGATCAACGGCACCGGCCCCGACGGGAAGGCGCTGTCGAGCTACACCCAGTTGAAGGACGACGGCTCGACCCGTTCGGGCTGCTGGATCTACTGCGGCGTGTTCGCCGACGAGGTCAACCAGTCGGCTCGGCGCAAGCCAGGGTCGGAGCAGAGCTGGGTGGCACCGGAATGGGGCTGGGCGTGGCCGAGCAACCGCCGCATCATCTACAACCGCGCCTCGGCCGACCCCGAGGGCAAGCCGTGGAGCGAGCGCAAGGCGTACGTCTGGTGGGACGAGGAGCAGGGCAAGTGGGTCGGGCACGACATCGCCGACTTCGAGGCCACCAAACCGCCGAGCTACCGCGCGCCCGAGGGGGCGACCGGTCCGGCCGGGATCAACGGTGACGACCCGTTCATCCTGCAGACCGACGGGAAAGGTTGGCTGTTCGCGCCGGCCGGGCTCGCCGACGGCCCGCTGCCGACCCACTACGAGCCGTTCGAGTCGCCGGTGGTGAACGCGCTGTACCCGGAGCAGCAGGCCAACCCGGCGCGGGAGTTCCTGCAGGGCGGGCACCTCGACAACCAGGTCAACCCGAGCCAGTCCGACGTCTTCCCGTTCGTGTTCACGTCCTACCGGCTCACCGAGCACCACACGGCCGGCGGCATGAGCCGGACGCTGCCGTACCTCGCCGAGTTGCAGCCTGAGATGTTCTGCGAGATCTCCCCGACGCTGGCGAAGATCCGTGGGCTGGAGAACCTCGGGTGGGCCACCATCACCACCGCCCGTGGGGTCATCGAGGCTCGGGTGCTGGTCACCGACCGGGTGCGCCCGCTGCGGGTCGGGCCGACCACCGTGCACCAGGTCGGCCTGCCGTGGCACTGGGGGAAGAACGGGTTGTCGACCGGTGACGCCCAGAACGACCTGGTCGGCATCGTCATGGACCCCAACGTCCACATCCAGGACAAGGTCGGGACGTGCGACATCCGGCCGGGCCGACGTCCGCGCGGTCCGGCCGTCCTCGAGCACGTCAGGCGCTACCGTGCGATGGCCGGACTCGAGACCGTCGAGCACCCGCGCGGTCCGCAGGACAGCACCGCCGAAGCGGACCACACCCCCGGTGGGGATCCGGAGACCGACGCACGAGCAGGAGGTGGTGACGAGTGACGAGTCTCGACCCGCGCAACCGGCTGTCCGGACCCATGGCCGACGTCTCCGCCGACGCCGGCTACGCGCCGGATCACCCGCCCCGCAAAGGGTTCTTCACCGACACCTCGGTGTGCATCGGCTGCAAGGCCTGCGAGGTGGCCTGCAAGGAGTGGAACGAGGTGCCCGAGGACGGCATCTCGCTGACCGGGATGTCCTACGACAACACCATCGCGCTCGGCGCCTCGACCTGGCGTCACGTGGCGTTCATCGAGCAGGCCACTCCCGCCGCGACCACCGCGCCGGTGTCCATGGGGATGCCGACGCTCGGACCGCCGCCGAACGCGATGATGCCCGAGCAGGGCGTCGAGGACGACGACGAGAAGCCGGGCATCCGCTGGCTGATGAGCTCCGACGTCTGCAAGCACTGCACCCACGCGGCCTGCCTCGACGTGTGCCCGACCGGCGCGTTGTTCCGCACCGAGTTCGGCACCGTGGTCGTGCAGCAGGACGTGTGCAACGGCTGCGGCTACTGCGTTTCTGCGTGCCCGTACGGGGTCATCGACCAGCGCAAGGACGATGGTCGGGTCTTCAAGTGCACGCTCTGCTACGACCGCCTCGGCGCCGACCAGACCCCGGCGTGCGCGAAGGCCTGCCCGACCGAGTCGATCCAGTTCGGTGACCTCGACGAGTTGCGTGCCCGCGCCGATGCCCGTCTCGCGACCCTGCAGGACCAGGGCGAGACCAAGGCCCAGCTCTACGGGCACGATCCCGACGACGGTGTCGGTGGCGACGGCGCGTTCTTCCTGCTGCTCGACGATCCCGAGGTGTACGGGTTCCCGCCGGACCCGGTGGTGACGACGCGTGACCTGCCGTCGATGTGGAAGCACGCGGCGCTCGCCGCCGGTGCGTTCGTGGGGCTCGCGGTCTCGGCGTTCGCCGGGCGGCGCCGGTGAGCGGGCCGAACGGCGCCGGCCCGAACGGCGGTGGTCCCAGCGGCGAGGCCGAGGTGACCGGGTACGCCCAGCAGACACCCGGCCGCTCCGACCAGCGCCGTCGCCGCAAGCGGGGCGGCGCCGAGACGCTGATGGTTCCCGAGGCGGACTTCCGCAGCTACTACGGCCGGCAGATCCTCAAGTCGCCGACCTGGGAACGCCTCGACATCGCGGGCTACCTGTTCGCCGGTGGGCTCGCGGCGGGCAGTTCGCTGATGGCCGCGCTCGGTGATGCGACCGGACGCGAATCCCTCGTGCGCATCGGGCGTCTGGGTGCCGTCGGCGGGATGAGCGTCTCGTTCGTCGGCCTCATCCACGACCTGGGTCGACCCGAGCGGTTCACCAACATGCTGCGGGTGTTCAAGCCGACCTCGCCGATGTCGGTCGGCACCTACATCATCTCGGCGTTCTCCGCCTTCGCCTTCCCGGCCGCGGCGGCCGACGTCGCCGGCGGCCTGCCCGCCGTCAGCCGCGTCCTCGGGTCGCGGGCGTCACTGCTGCCGCCGCTCACCCGCGCCGCCGGCTTCGCCGCCGCCGGTGTCGCGCCCGGGGTGGCGACGTACACCGCGGTGCTCATCGCCGACACCGCTGTTCCCGCGTGGCACGAACCCCACCGCGAACTGCCGTTCGTCTTCGCGGGCAGCGCCATCATGGCCGGCGGTTCGTTGGGAGCGTTGTTCGGTGCAACGGACGACGTCGACGCCGCGCACCGCATGGTCATGGCCGGCGGCCTGGTCGAACTGGCCGCCGAGCAGGTCATGCAGCGACGTATGGGCATCGTCGCCGAGGCCTTCGAAGAGGGCGAGGCCGGACGGTTGATGACGGCGGCCAAGGCCGCGACCGCCGGTGCGGTCGTGAGCGCCGCCCTCGGTCGGTGGGTCCCGCTGCTCGGGCGACTGTCGGGCCTGCTCGGGCTCGCGGGTTCGGCGCTCACCCGTTTCGGCATCTTCCAGGCCGGCGTGCAGTCGGCCGAGGACCCACGCTTCGTCGTCGTGCCGCAGCGTGAGCGGCTCGAGCGGGAAGGCCGCGCGAGCGCCGACGCCCGGTAAGAAAGATCCATGCGCATCCCGAGCACGTCCTTCCACAACGTCTGGGACAACACGATCGAGCCGGTCCTGACGATCGAGCCGGGCGACACCGTCGAACTCGAGATCCAGAACGCCTCCGGCGGGCAGATCGCGCCGGGGTCGACCACCGAGGACGTCGTCGGGATGGACTTCGGCCTGGTCAACCCCGTCACGGGCCCGGTCTTCGTCACCGGTGCCGAGCCGGGCGACGCGTTGGTGGTCGATGTCCTCGACATCGCCGTGGACGACTGGGGGTGGACCGCGAACATCCCGGGCTTCGGGTTGCTCGCCCCGGACTTCCCCGAGCCGCACCTCGCGTTCTCGCAGATCGCCGGGGGAGTGGTCCGGCTGTTCGGCGGCATCGAGATCCCGTCCGTCCCGATGATCGGCACGATCGGGATGCCCGCGGCCGAACCCGGCGCCCTGCCGATGGTCCCGCCCCACCGCCACGGCGGGAACCTCGACATCCGTGACGTCGCCGTGGGGACCCGGTTGCGGCTGCCGGTCGCCGTCGCCGGCGGTCTGCTGTCGATCGGTGACACCCACGCCGCGATGGGCGACGGCGAGGTGTGCGGCACGGGCGTCGAGACCGGCTCGGTCGTCACCGTGCGGATCTCGGTCGAGAAGGGAGCCGCGCCGCCCGCGGCCGTCCTCGAGACCGACGGCCGCACCGCGCGCGTCGGGCCCCACCTGATCGCCACCGGGGTCGGCCCCGACCTGTGGGAGGCGGCCCGCGACGCGACCCGTTCCGCGCTCGACCTGGTCGTCGCCCGGACCGGTCTGTCCGCTGTCGACGCCTACCTGCTGCTCAGCGTCGCGGCCGACCTGCACATCAGCGAGATCGTCGATCTGCCGAACGTCGTCGTGTCACTCCACCTGGCGCGAAGCGGCATCTGCTGAGACCTCTCGGTCGCGTGGGCGTTTCCGTGCACGCTTCTTCCGCGGACGACGACACCGGGCCCCGCGAACACGGCGATAACCGGACATCCCGGGCCGTCACCGAGGCGGCTGGGGAGGGGCGTCGCGAAAGATCGAAAACGGATGTGGATCTTGCGTTAGACCTCAGCTCGACGTGGACACCACATGCCCTGTCGGCCGCTCACGCAGCCGGCACACGGGGGAAAGACCAGCACCACCCAACGCTGTCCCACTGCGTCCTGTCCTGACCGGCGACGGTCAGGGGAGGGCTCAACCGGAGGTCCCCCGTGGCGTACATCCTGATTCCGCTGTTCCCGATGCTCGGCGTGTGGCTGTTCCTCGCCGCCCGGACGGGGGGCAGCTCCCGTCTCGACAGCCTCGCCGAGCGAGGCGCACCCGCCGAAGCCGCGCCTTCAGCGCACCGTGACGACCGGGCCGCCGGTGGTCGCCGGCACCAACTCGCCGATGACCGTCCCACCCGGCACCTCGCCCGCCACCAGCAGCCCGCCCGACGTCTGGGCGTCCGCCAGCAGGACGAGCTCCAGGTCGTCGACCGTGGCCGCCAGGTGCGGACGCACCCAGTCGAGGTTGCGGCGTGAGCCGCCCGGCACGAAACCCGCGGCCAGACTCTCCCTGACGTCGTCGAGGTAGGGCACCGCGGCGGAGTCGACCACCGCGGCGACGCCCGAGGCCCGGGCGAGCTTGTACAGGTGACCGAGCAGACCGAAGCCGGTGACGTCGGTGGCCGCCACGATCCCCGCGGCCAGGGCCGCGATCGAGGCGTCGCGGTTGAGGGCCGTCATCGTCGCCACGGCCTGGGGGAACGTGTCCCCGGTGGCCTTGTGACGGTTGTTGAGCACTCCGGTGCCGAGCGGCTTGGTGAGGCTCAGTGGCAGCCCGGCCACCCCGCGGTCGTTGCGCAGCAGGTGGTCGGGGTCGGCGATGCCGGTGACCGCCATGCCGTAGAGGGGTTCGGGGGCGTCGACGCTGTGGCCACCGCCGACGAAGCAGCCGGCCTCGTCCGCGACGGCCGCCCCGCCGCGCAGCACCTCGGCCGCCAGGTCGAACGGCAGGACGTCGCGCGGCCACCCGAGCAGGTTGACGCCCACCAGTGGCGTCCCGCCCATGGCGTAGACGTCGGACAGCGCGTTGGCGACGGCGATCTGCCCCCAGTCGTAGGGGTCGTCCACCACCGGCGTGAAGAAGTCGGCCGTGGCGATGACGGCCCGACCGCCCTCGATGCGCACGGCCGCGGCGTCGTCGCCGGTGTCGAGCCCGACCAAGAGCTCACCCACCGGGTCGCGGGGACTGGCCCGGAAGCCGGCCACGACGGCTTCGAGTTCGCCGGGCGGGATCTTGCAGGCGCAGCCACCACCGTGGGCGTACGAGGTCAACCGTTGCACCCGCCCACCGTAGGCTGACCCGTCGCGGGGAGGCGTACGCGTCCTGGTGGGCGCCGCGGTCTTCAACACCGACGAGGTCGGGCATCCCGGCCTGGCGGGTTCGATTCCCGTCCGCCTCCGCCACCCGCCCCGGGGCACCTGCCTACTGTGGCCGGGTGACCGACGTGCGCCGCGCCGTGCCGCGGACCGACGCCGTCCTGGCCGATCCTGCGCTGGCCCCCGCGCTCGACCGGCTCGGTGCGGTCACCGTCAAGGACGCGGTCCGCGTGGCGCAGGACGCCGTGCGGCGCGGGGACCTCGACCCGGACGGTCTGGTGCCGGCCGTACTGGCCGCCCTGCCCCGCGCACCGGGCGGGATGACGGCCGTCGTCAACGCCACCGGCGTCGTGGTCCACACCAACCTCGGCCGGGCGCCGCTCGGCTCAGCCGCGATCGAGGCCCTCACCGTGGCCGCGGGACCCACCGACGTCGAGTTCGGCCTGGAGTCCGGGGCGCGGGCGCGGCGGGGCCGCGACACTCTCGCCGTCCTGCGCGCCGCCGTGCCCGCGGCGGGAGACGTCCACGTCGTCAACAACGCCGCTGCGGCACTGGTGCTGTGTGCAACGGTGCTGGCCGGTGGGGGCCGCGAGATCGTGGTCTCGCGCGGCGAGATGGTCGAGATCGGCGATGGTTTCCGCCTTCCCGACCTCTTGGTCTCGACCGGCGCGGTGCTGCGTGAGGTGGGGACGACGAACCGCACGACCGTCGCCGACCACGCCGCGGTGATCGGACCGCAGACCGGTTTCGCGCTCAAGGTGCACCCCTCGAACTTCGTCGTGTCCGGGTTCACCGCCGCGGCTCCCCTGCGGGAACTGGCCGCGCTCCCGGTGCCGGTGGTCGTCGACGTCGGTTCGGGACTGTTGCACCGGGATCCGATGTTGCCGGACGAGCCGGACGTCACCAGTGCGCTGCGCGACGGCGCGAGCGTCGTCCTCTGCAGTGGCGACAAGCTGCTCGGTGGCCCCCAGTGTGGGCTGTTGTTCGGTGACGCCGCCGTGATCGAACGGCTGCGTCGCCACCCGCTGGCCCGTGCGCTGCGGGTCGACAAGCTGACGTTGGCGGCGCTGCAGGCGACGGTGGTCGCGGACACGACCCCGGTTCGCGAGATGCTGGCGGTACCGGTCGAGTCGTTGCGTCGCCGGGCCCGGGAGTTGGCCGCGGCCGTCGGACACCCGGACGTCGAGGCCGTCGACACCACGGCCACCGTCGGCGGCGGGGGCGCCCCCGGGGTCGACCTGCCCAGCGCCGGCGTCGCCGTGCCGGCGGAGACCATCGCGCGGTTGCGCCGGGGTGATCCGCCGGTCGTCGGGCGGGTGCACGAGGGGCGCGGGGTGCTCGACCTGCGCACGGTGTCACCGGCGGCTGACGCCGAGCTCGGCGCGGCCCTCGGCCGGGCGCTCGAGGACGACTGACGGTGGCTGTCGTCGCCACCGCGGGGCACGTCGACCACGGCAAGTCGACCTTGGTCCGTGCGCTCACCGGCATCGAGCCTGACCGCTGGGCCGAGGAACGCCGTCGCGGGATGACGCTCGACCTGGGATTCGCCTGGACCACCCTGCCGTCCGGCGTGGAGCTCGCGTTCGTCGACGTCCCGGGGCACGAACGGTTCGTCCCGACGATGCTGGCCGGGGTGGGGCCGGTGCCCGCGGTCGTCCTCGTGGTCGCCGCCGACGAGGGCTGGAAGCCGCAGTCGGCCGAACACCTCGAGGCGCTCGACGCACTCGGCGTCTCGCACGGGTTGCTGGTCGTCACCCGCAGCGATCTCGCGGACCCGGCCGCGGCGACCCGTCAGGCGGCCGAGGCGCTGGAAGGCACGTCGCTGGCGGGCATCCCGGCCCTCGCGGTGAGCGCCGCGACCGGAGCGGGGATGGACGTCCTGCCGCGGGCGCTCGACGACCTGGTCGGTCGCCTGCCGCGACCGTTGCTCGATGCACCGGTGCGGTTCTGGGTCGACCGGGCGTTCAGCATCCGGGGCGCGGGAACCGTCGTCACCGGCACGCTCGGGGCCGGGACGGTGCGGGTCGGGGACGAGTTCGAGATCGCGCCGGGCGGCGGCCGTGTCACGGTGCGCGGGGTGCAGACGGCGGGCCGTGACCTGGCCGAGGCCGTTCCGGTGTCGCGGGTCGCTCTCAACCTGCGCGGGGTGTCGCCGGGTGACGTCGCCCGCGGCCACGCCCTGCTGACCCCGGGCGCGTGGGCGTCGTCGGCAGTGGTCGACGTGCGGCTCGACGGTCCGCCGCCGCGCGAGGCGACCCTGCACGTCGGCTCGGCCGCGGTCCCCGCCCGGATCCGGCCGCTGGGCGAGGACCTGGTGCGGGTGACCACCACCCACCCGTTGCCGTGGCACGTCGGCGACCGGGCGCTGCTGCGCGATCCCGGCGCGCACACCGTCGCGGGCGGGCTGACGGTCCTCGACCCGTCACCCCCCGCGCTGCGCCGGCGCGGGGCGGCCCGCGACC